>NZ_JBFBIL010000005.1:0-235704 GCF_040685575.1 Kitasatospora sp. NPDC088351
CCTTTTTCCCCACCCCCCGCTTGTCCTTTCGGCTGTAGGGCCGTTCGGGCTGGGGTGTGGGTGGTCGGCCGGGCCGACCTCCCACTCCGTTTTCGTTGCCGGCCGCGGCCCGCGGCCGGACCCGCCCGAGCTCCGCGCCTATCGTTTGACGATCAGATCGAGGACGGCGGCGATGCGTTCCTTGACCGCCGCACGGTGGCGGAGCGCTTCCGGTGCCGACTCGGTGCCCGGCGCTCGCACGCCCCGGTCCGCGAGGACATAGAGCAGGCGCAGCGTGCGCAGGCAGTTGGTGAGGTGGGCGGGAACCGGGGTACTGAGGCGGTCGGCTCCGAAGCAGGCCCCGATCGGGTCCAGCCATGTGGTCGCGTCGCGCTCGCTCAGGTCGGGCCGGGTGAGAACACGGGCGACCGCCCTCGCCAGCCGGTCGTCCTCCAGCTGGTCGAGCACGTGGTCGGTGGGCGTCGTCAGCCGCGTGGCGGCGAGGTGCAGCATCCGCACCGGATCCACCTCGGGGTGGCGCCCGAACCGGTCCAGCAGGTCCGCGCCGTGCGCGACGGCATGAAGCCAGCCGAGCTTCTCGTCGTAGCCGCGCAGATCCGTCTCCGCCGGGTACCACCGCTCGAACGCGTCCACCCAGCCGGCCCTGAAGTCCCCCTTCTCCACGAGCATGTCGAGCACGAGGGGGGCGAACGTGCGGGCCTGGATCTCCCGGTCCTGGAGGCGGGCGGCCATCTCGTCGCCCAGCGCCAGCCGCCGGGGGGCGTCGATCACCCCGCGGGCTATCCAGGTCGCGAGGACGGAGTAGGGCGCTCCGTCCCGGACCGCCGGATCGGGATCCCCCAGGGCGGCGGAGAGTTCTCGCACCAGTTCTTCCAGGGGGCGGTCGGCGGGTACGGCACAGTCGTCGGATTCGATCATGGTCCAGTCGGTCACGGCAGGCAGGATAGGCCGGCGCTGCCGTACCGCGCCGTGAATTACGCGGGCCCCGGACCTCCGTACGGCGGGCGGACCCCCGCCCGGGTGGCACCGGGCTCCCGGATGGCTGGGGGTGGCTGGGAGGCTGCTGGGGGTTCGGCCAACGAATGACCGGGCGACGGCCAAGCCGAGGGCTCGGGCCGGGCGACCCGTGCCGGAATGCCCGGATTCGGCCGGTCAGCCTTCTCCCAGGCGGCGTCCAGGGTGCCGCAAGAGCGCGCCGCGAAGCTGTGCGGCATGAAGGTGCTCCCGCGACGGCGTGGTGCCGTCCTCGTCAATTCCGCGCTCGGCGTGGCCCTGCTGGGCGGCGCCGCCCTGGTGTACACCACCCTGGACAGCGGTACCGGCGTGGCGGCCGGCAAGGCCCAGGTCCGGACGGCGACCGTGGCCAAGGGCACGGTCCTGGCCACCGTGTCCGGAACCGGCACCCTGGCCTCGCCCACCGACGCGGCCCAGGACTTCACCACCGGCGGGCGGCTCACCGCCGTCAAGGTGGCGGTGGGGGACACCGTGACCAAGGGGCAGGTGCTCGCCACCGTCGACACCACGGCGGCCCAGCAGCAGGTGGACGCGGCACAGGCGGCGCTCACCACGGCCAGCGCCAACCTCACCAAGGCGCAGGCCGGCGTCACGACCACGACCACCCAGCAGATCCCCGGCACCGCCAACTCGTCCGGCTCGGGCGGTTCCGGTGGCACCGGAGGATCCGGCGGCACGGGCGGCTCCGGCGGCGGTGGGGAACGCGGGGCGGGCGGGAGCAGTACGCCCGCCCCGCAGACCACCACGATCACCACCACCAAGGTCGACGACGCCGCCGTGGCCCAGGCCCAGCAGCAGGTCGCCACCGCGCAGACCAACCTCGCCAACGCCCAGGCGGCGCTGGCCGGGACGACGCTCACCGCCTCGGTGGACGGCACGGTCGCCTCCGTCTCCGGCAAGGTCGGCGACACCGTCGGCGGCGGTGCCCCGGGCGGCACCTCCGGCGGTACCGGCAGCGGCTCCACGACGGCGAAGTCCGGCAGCACAAGCACGGGTTCGGGCACCCCGAGCGGATTCATCGTGCTGACCAACCCGACCGGGATGCAGGTCACCGCCAACTTCTCCGAGCTGGACTCGCTCAAACTGAAGAAGGGCGAGGCGGCCACCGTCACCCTGAACGCGCAGTCCGACACCAAGCTCAACGCAACGGTGCTGTCGGTCAGTTCGCTGCCCAGCGGCGGTGGCGGCACCGGCGGTTCGACGGCCGTCCAGTACGCGGCGACGCTGCAGATCGGCGGTGACACCAGCAAGCTGCGCACCGGTCTCAGTGCGACCGTCTCGGTGATCACCGGTGAGGCGGACAGCGCGCTCTCGCTGCCGACCGCCGCGCTGGCCGGTACCGGCACCAGCCGGACGGCCACCGTCGTCCACCCGGACGGCTCCACCGAGCGGGTCAGTGTCGAGGTGGGCGTCGAGGGCGACACCACGGTGCAGGTGGTCTCCGGGCTCAAGGAGGGCGACAAGGTCGAACTCGCCTCCACCAGCGGGGGCAACGGCTTCCCGAACGGCTCCTTCCCGGGCCTGAACGGCGGCCAGGGCGGCCGCGGCGGGGCGGGCGGGACCGGCGGTGCGGCGGGCGTGGCCGGGGTCGGCGGCGCGGGCGGCAGTGGCGGCGGCGCGGGCCGGGGCGGTAGTCGCTGATGGAGCGTCAGGCATCCTCCGCGCCGCCCCCCGTGATCCAGATCCGCCGGGTCACCAAGGCGTACGGCCACGGCGACGCCACCGTGCACGCGCTGCGCGGCCCGGCCGACCCGGTCACCGGTGAACCGCTGGGCGTCAGCCTCTCCATCGACCAGGGCGACTTCGTCGCGGTGATGGGCAGTTCGGGCTCGGGCAAGTCCACCCTGATGAACATCCTCGGCTGCCTGGACGTCCCCACCGCCGGCCGCTATCTGCTGGACGGCATCGACGTCGGCCACCTGGATGAGGGGCAGCTCTCGCTGGTCCGCAACCGCAAGATCGGCTTCATCTTCCAGTCCTTCAACCTGGTGCCCCGCACCACCGCCCTCGCCCAGGTCGAACTGCCGCTCGCCTACGCGGGCGTACGGGCCGCGGAGCGTCGTCGCCGGGCGCTGGCCGCGCTCTCCCTGGTCGGCCTGGCCGAGCGGTCCGGCCACCGGCCCAACGAGCTCTCCGGCGGCCAGCAGCAGCGGGTCGCGGTGGCCCGCGCCCTGGTCACCGCGCCCGCGATGCTGCTCGCGGACGAGCCCACCGGCAACCTGGACAGCCGCTCCACCGAGGAGGTGCTGGGCATCATCGACGGCCTCAACGCCACCGGCCGTACGGTGGTGCTGATCACCCACGAGGACGAGGTCGCGCGCCACGCCAAGCGGGTGCTCCGGCTGGTGGACGGCGCGATCGTCAGCGACGTCCGGCAGGCCCCGGTGGCCGGGCCGCCGCCCGCGCTGCGCGGCGCCGCCGGCCGCCAGGGGGTGCTCGCGTGATCCTCTGGCAGATGATCCGCTTCGCGGTCGGCGGTCTGGCCGCCAACAAGGTGCGTTCCGCCCTGACCATGCTCGGCGTGCTGATCGGCGTCGCCTCGGTGATCCTGCTGCTCGCGGTCGGCAACGGCTCGTCGGTGGCGGTGAAGGAGTCGATCACCTCGCTCGGCACCAACTCCCTGACGGTCAGCTCCGGTTCGTCCTTCGGTGGCTCGCGCGGCGCGACCGCCGCGAAGAAGCTCACGGTCGCCGACGCCCAGGCGCTGGCGAGCGGCGCGGACGCCGCCGCGATCAAGTCCGTCGCGCCGGTGGTGACCACCAGCGGTACCGCGCTGTACGGGGACATCTCGTACAGCCCCGGCTCGATCGTCGGCACCTACCCCGCGTACTTCGAGACCGCCAACCAGAAGATCGGGCACGGCGACTACTTCTCGAACGACGACGTGCTCAACTCGCGCAAGGTCGCGGTGCTCGGCGCCACCACCGCCAAGCAGCTGTTCGACACCGCGGACCCGGTGGGCAGGCAGATCACCGTGGGCGGCACACCGCTCACCGTGGTCGGCGTGCTCCAGGCCAAGGGCGGCACCGGCTTCACCGACCCGGACGACGTGGTGATCGCGCCGCTGCCGACCGTGCAGAACGCGTTCACCGGCTTCGGCTCGGTCAACCAGATCCTGGTGCAGGCCACCTCGGCGGAGACCACCGCCGAGGCCCAGGCGGAGATCACCCGGGTGCTGCTCGGCACCCACGCGATCGCCGACCCCGCCAAGGCGGACTTCCGGATCAGCAACCAGGCCTCGCTGCTCACCGCCCGGGAGAGCACCACCAGGACCTTCACCGTGCTGCTCGGCGCGGTCGCGGCGATCTCGCTGCTGGTCGGCGGGATCGGCATCACCAACATCATGCTGGTCACCGTCACCGAGCGGACCAGGGAGATCGGCATCCGCAAGGCGCTCGGCGCTCCGCGCGGGGTGATCCTGGGGCAGTTCCTGACCGAGTCGACCCTGCTGTCGGTGCTCGGCGCGGGGCTCGGGGTGGCGGTCGGCATCGTGGGCTCGCGTTTCAGCATCGTCGGCATCAAGCCGGTGGTGATCCCCGAGTCGGTCCTCGGCGCCTTCGGCATCGCCGTCGCCATCGGGCTGTTCTTCGGCAGCTATCCCGCCAACCGGGCCGCCTCCCTGCGCCCCATCGACGCCCTCCGGCACGAGTAGGACGAGTAGGACGAGTAGGACGTGACACCCATGAGCAACGAGATCACCCCGGTCAATCCCGCTACCCCGGCCACCCCGGCCGAGCAGGTCGTCCTGCTCTCCACCCCGCCGGACGCCCGTGACATCACCGCCGAGCTGGCCGCGCCCCCGCGCCGCCGGCTGCCCTGGGTGACGCTGGCGCTGGCGGGCGGGGTGATCGCCACGGCCGCGTTCGCGGGCGGCGTCTGGTACCAGCAGAACCACGGTTCGTCCGGCGGGAAGACGGTCGCGGCGGGCGGGCAGCAGCCCCGGGCGGCGGCGTCCGGGGGCTACGGGCAGAACGGTTCGCGCCGCGGCGGCCAGAACGGCCAGGGCCAGGCCGGGCAGAACGGCCAGGGCCAGGGCGGTCAGGGCGGCGGTCAGGGCGGCTTCACCCGCGGCACGGTCAAGGCGGTGGACGGCTCCACCGTCTACCTCACCGACGCCAACGGCAACACCGTCAAGGTGACCACCGGCGACACCACCAAGGTGCAGCTCAACAAGGAGGGCAAGGTCGCCGACCTGCAGCCCGGCCAGAGCGTGACGGTGGTCGGCACCCCGGACGCCGACGGCGGCTACCACGCCACCCAGCTCGTCGAGGGCGCGGCCGGCGCCGGGGCGGGCGGCTTCGGTGGCTCCGGCGGCTTCGGCGGCTTCGGCGGTGGCAACCGCACTGCTCCCTCCTCGCCCGCCACCAACGGGTAGGGAGGAGGGGTCCAAAGGCTGACCCCGCAGCCTGCGGACGTCGGCGCGGTCCGGTCGAAATTCCTCCGGCGACCGGACCGCGCCTTCGCACGTCAGGGCCCGTGCGCACACCATCCAGCCGCACCCGGCGGGCTTGGCGGCCCAAATCCGCCCGATAAGGTGTTAATCCAACATTCATCGATGGCGCATAGCCTCCCCGGGCTAGCCTCAAGCTGAACGCCATCGTGCGACCGGGAGGCGGAACCCCCGTGCAAGGCACTGTGTCCACACCAGGCAGCTCGGCGGTGGCCGGCGGCCCTGGCGAGGCGTTCCTCCTCGTCGTCGACGACGAACCCAACATCCGCGAGCTGCTCTCCGCCTCCCTGCGCTTCTCCGGCTTCCGGGTCGCCTCCGCCGCCAGCGGCACCGAGGCGCTCGCCCTGATCGCCGCCGAACGCCCCGATCTCGTCGTCCTCGACGTGATGCTCCCCGACCTCGACGGCTTCACGGTGGTCGAGCGGCTGCGCGAGCAGACCAGCCGGGGCCAGCTCGCCGGCCCCGGCCACGGCCACCCCGGCGACCACCTGCCGGTGCTCTTCCTCACCGCCAAGGACGGCGTCGGTGACAAGGTCCAGGGTCTCGCCGTCGGCGCGGACGACTACGTCACCAAGCCGTTCAGCCTGGAGGAGCTGATCGCCCGGATCCGGGCGATCCTGCGCCGGGCCGGCGGCCCCGCCGAGGACGGCCGGCTGATCGTCGCCGACCTCACCCTCGACCCGGTCGCCCACGAGGTCACCCGCGGCGGCTCCCCGGTCTCGCTCTCGCCGACCGAGTTCAAGCTGCTGCACTACCTGATGGCCAACGTCGGCCGGGTGGTCTCCAAGGCGCAGATCCTCGACCACGTCTGGGCCTACGACTTCGGCGGCGACCTCTCCATCGTCGAGTCGTACATCTCCTACCTGCGCCGCAAGCTCGACTCCGGCCCGGCGCACGGCCCCAAGCTGATCCACACCGTGCGCGGCATCGGCTACGCGCTGCGCCGGCCCCCGCAGAACTGACCGCCGCCCGTGCTCACCCGGCTCTCGCTGCGCGCCCGGCTGCTCGTGCTCGCGCTCGCCCTGGTCACCACCGGGCTCGCGGTCAGCGACACCGTCGTGCTCGGCACCGTCCGGGTGCAGCTGGTGGAACGGCTGGACGAGCAGCTGCAGCGCTTCGGTGAACCGCTCTCGCACCGCTCGCCCAGCCGGCTCACCTGGCCCGACGCCAAGCAGTCGGCGGTCGGCGGCAAGCGGACCACCCAGTACCTGGCCGCGCTGCCCAGCCAGTACCTCGTCCAGTACCTCTCGGTGGACGGCAAGGTGCAGCAGGTCGTCCGCCAGCCCGTCTCCGACACCGACCCGGCGCCGCAACTGGGAGGCCTCGACCCCGCCGACACCGACCCGGACTCCCCCTTCGACCTGCCCGACCAGCGCGGCCACCGCACCTGGCGGGCCGTGGTCCTGCCGCTCCAGCGCCAGCCGGCCCCCGCCAGCGTCTTCGCCGCACCCGCGCCCACCCCCGCGTATCTGATGGTCGCCGTGTCCCGGGAGGACATCGACGCCACCGTCGCCAAGCTGCGCACGTCCTTCCTGGCGATCGGCGGCGCGGTGCTGATGCTGATCGCCGGGCTCGGCTTCTTCGCCGTCCGGGCCGGGCTGCGGCCGCTGGAGCGGATCGAGGAGGGCGCCGAGCGGATCGCCTCCGGCGGGCTCTCGCACCGGATGCCGGAGCTCTCCCCGGGCACCGAGGTCGGCCGGCTCTCCATCGCCCTCAACGGCATGCTCACCCAGATCGAGGCCGCGTTCGCCGCCCGTGCCGAATCCGAGGCCCGGATGCGGCGGTTCGTCGCCGACGCCTCGCACGAACTGCGCACCCCGCTGGCCGGCATCCGCGGCTTCGCCGAGCTGTACCGGATGGGCGCGCTGCCGACCGAGGCCGACGTCAAGCGGACGATGAGCCGGATCGAGAACGAGGCCGTCCGGATGGGCACCCTGGTCGAGGACCTGCTGGTGCTCGCCAGGCTGGACGAGGAGCGCCCGCTCGACCTCGCCCCGATGGACCTGCGCACCCTCGCGGCGGACGCCCTGCACGATCTCACCGCCCTGGACCCGACCCGCCCGGTGGCGCTCACCGGCCTGGCCGGTGTCGGCGCGCCGGGCCCCGCGCCCGTCCTCGGCGACGAGGCCAGGCTCCGGCAGGTGGTCACCAACCTGGTCGGCAACGCCGTGAAGCACACCCCGCCCGGTACCCCGGTGCGGATCGGCGTGGGCACCGACGCGGGCCTCTGTCTGCTGGAGGTCGCCGACTCCGGCCCGGGCCTCACCGAGGAGCAGGCCGTCCGGGTCTTCCACCGCTTCTACCGGGTCGACGCCTCCCGCAGCCGCCAGGACGGCGGCGGCGCCGGCCTCGGCCTGGCCATCGCCACCGCGCTCACCCACGCCCACGGCGGCACCCTCACCCTGCACACCACCCCCGGTGCCGGCGCCACCTTCCGGGTGGAACTGCCGCACCAGCGGTGACCTTTCGCCGTCCACGGCCTGCCGTCTCGTCAATTCGGCGGCCCCGGCCGGCCGATGAGGTCAGTGACCGGCGTCCGGGCCGTACTCCCGGGCCCGAAGACCGGCCTGGAAGCGGGAGGTGGCGCCGAGCGCCGTCATCAGCTCGGCCACCCGGCGGCGGTAGGTGCGCAGCGAGACGCCGAGCAGCCGGGCGCCGGTCTCGTCGGTGTGACCGGCGGCCAGGGTGCGCAGGATCTGCCGGGCCTGCCCGGTGAGGTGCGGCGGGCAGGCGCAGTCGGCGAGGTCGGTGGCGGTCTCCCAGCTGGCGCGGAACAGCGAGCGCACCCCGTCGACCACCTCCGGTGAGTGCACCACGGTGTACGCCCGCACGCCGCGCACCGGGGCGCCGGCCAGGATGGCGGTGCGCCGGTCGATGATGATCGCTTCGCGGGACAGCGGTCCGTCGCTGATCCGGACCTCGATGCCGGAGGCGGCGATCCGCCGCAGGCGCCGCAGCGACTCCGGGTCGGCCAGCGCGCGCCGGGTGTAGAGCTTGCGCATGGTGAGGCCGGGGACGACGTGCGGCCGCTTGCCCTCGGCGAAGGCGGCGTTGACCCCGGCCGACCACGTCACCAGGTCGGTGGCCGCGACCAGGAACTCCTCGCGCGAGCCGACGAAGAGGTGGCCGGCCCGCTGGACGAGTTCCCGCTCGCCGTGCAGGGTGATGATCCGGTCGGTGTTCATGGCAGCAACCTGCCAGATCGGACGGGGGAGTGGCGAGGGCGGCGGAGGGTGATGGGTATGACGACCACACCCCACGCCTCCACCGCCGGCTCCCTTCGACTCGGCGGCGACCTGCCGGTGTCCCGGATGGGCTTCGGCGCGATGAAGCTCCCCGCCCGGGACTGGGACGGCCCGGCCTGCGACCCGGAGCAGAGCCGTGCCGTCCTGCGCCGCGCGGTCGAACTCGGCGTCGACCACATCGACACGGCCTGGTTCTACTTCCACCGGGACGTCTCGGCGAACGCCCTGATCCGCGCCGCCCTGCACCCGTACCGGGACGAGCTGGTGATCGCCACCAAGGTCGGCCCGGGCCGTGAGCCGGACGGCGGCTGGATGGACCCGGCCGGTCCGGCGGAGCTGCGCGCGGCCGTCCACCGCAATCTGCGCGAGCTCGGGGTGGACCGGCTCGACCTGGTCTATCTGCGCCGGATGCCCAGCCAGACCGCGTCGATCGCGGATCGCTTCGCCGTGCTGGCCGAGCTGCGCGAGGAGGGGCTGATCCGCCATCTCGGCCTCAGCAACGTTCGCGCGGACCACCTCGCCGAGGCGCTGGAGATCGCTCCGGTGGTGGCCGTGCAGAACCGTTTCAGCGTGCTGGAGCACAGCGCGGAGGACGCGGCCCTGCTGGCCGCCTGCGCGGAACGGGGCATCGCCTTCGTGCCCTTCTTCCCGCTCGGCGGCTCCGGGGTGCCCGCCGATCCGGGGCTCCGGCGGGTCGCCGAGCGCCACGGGGCCACGCCCGCCCAGGTCATGCTGGCCTGGCTGCTCGCCGTCTCCCCGGCGATCCTGGCCATCCCCGGCACCTCCTCGCCCGCCCACCTGGAGGAGAACGTCGCGGCGGCGTCGCTGCGGTTCGGGGCGGACGACCTGGCGGAGCTGGGGGCGCTCGCCCGGCGGTGACCCGGAACGGGTGTTCGTCTGCAAATACCTTTAATCCCATGGGAGTTTCCTGCCGGGACCGAAGGGAAGACCGCCCGCGACGAGGAAGATCCGCAGCACCCCGGGGGTACCGAGATGGCCAGGCCCGACGCGTCCTTCCGGCGCGACCTCAGCGAGTGGCGGATCATCCTCGTCGCGTGGCGGCTGCTGGTCCTGCAGGCGTCCCACCCCGTGGTCGGCGCCGGCATGGCCGAGCACTCCACCTACCGCGCCCACCCCTGGCGGCGGATCGAGCACACCATGGGCAGCGGCCAACGGCTCTTCTACGCCGACGCGGAGAGCCTGCGCCGCGAGATCGAGCGCCTCGACCGCGCCCACCGGCGGATCCGCGGTACCGCCCCGGACGGCCGCCGGTACGACGCCGAGGACCAGGACACCCGGGCCTGGGTGCTCCTCACCCTCTTCGAAGCCGTCGTCACCATGCGCGAGTTGAGCGGCGACCCGTACCCGGCGGGCGAACTCCAGCGGGCGTACGAGGAGTTCGGGGAGGTCGTCAAGGCCTTCGGCCTCCCGGCCTACGCGCTGCCGGCCACCGCCGCCGAACTGCCCGGCTACGTCGACCGGATGGTGCGCGAGCAACTGGAGTTCGGCGAGTCGGTGCGCTACCTGCTGTACGACATCCTGCGCGAGGCGCCCCGTCCGCGCCGGCTGCGGTTCCTCGGGGCGGCCGGCTGGAAGGTGCTGCGGGCGGTGGTGGCCGCGGTGCTCACCAGCCTGACCGTCGCCGACCTGCCGCCCGCCTACCGCGAGCGCTTCGGTCTGGTCCGCACCCGCCGCGCGGCCGCCCTCTCCTGGCTGCTGCACCGGGGCGGCCGTGCGCTGATGACCCGGCTGCCCGACCGCCGCCGGTACCGTACCCAGGGGCCGCGGATCCCCGCCCAGCGCGGTCGTCCGCCCCGGCGGGACGCCCGCCGGCCCCGGCTGGACCAGTTCTTCCGCGAAGTCCTCGACCAGACCGGCGACGGCTTCGTCACCGCCCGCGACCTCCAGGCCATGGCGCACAACGTCTGCTGGCAGCTGGAGCTCACCGAGGCGGCGGAGGCCGCGGTGTACGCCGCCTTCGACGCCTGGTGGGAGCAGCTCCGCGCGGCCATGGACGCCAACGGCGACGGCCGGGTCAGCAAGGACGAGTTCGTCGCCGCCACCCTCGCCGGCTGCGACCGCGATCCCGGCTACCTCGAAGGCGGGCTGCTCCCCGCGCTGCGCGCCGTCTTCACCGCCGCCGACACCGACGGCAGCGGCTACCTGGACGCCGACGAGTACCGTGCCGTGTTCGGCGGCCACCGCGTCCACCCGGCGGAACTCTCGCACGGATTCCGCCAGTTGGACGTGGACGGGGACGGCCGCATCACCGAGGAGGAGTTCCTCCGCGGCTTCACCGAGTTCTTCACCGCCCGCGCCGCCTCCACCCCCGGCAGTCAGCTCCTCGGCCGGGCCTGAGGCGTCTCCTGGTCCTGAGCCGTCTCCTGGTCCTGAGGCGTCTCCCGGGCCTGAGGCGTCTCCCGGGCCTGAGGCGTCTCCCGGGCCCGCAGGGCGGCGATGGTGTCCGCGACCAGGGTGCGGGCCCCGGCGACGGTGGCGGTCAGCTCCTCGGGGCCGGCGCCCGGAGCCGCGAGCAGCTGGTGGGCACGGGGCCCGAAGCCGGGCGGGGCGCCGGGGAGGGCCGTGGCGACGGCCAGCGCGCCCTTCTCGTTCAGGCACCAGCGGCGGGCGTCGGCGTGCAGCGCCTGGACCAGGATGCCGACGGCCCGGGAGAGGCAGAGCGAGACGTACAGCGTGTCGGCCCGGGCGGCCCCCTTGGCGGCCGAGACGACCAGGAACTCCGCCTCCCAGACGGCCGCCGTCAGCGCCGCCCGCAGTGGCTCCGGGTACTCCGCCATGGTGGCCCTGGCTCTGGCCAACTCGCCGGTCGGATCGGCCAGTACCCGTCCGAGTGCCAGCTCGCCCGGGTAGCAGGGCGACCAGAAGCCGAGCGGGTGCCCCGCCTGTACGCCCACCTCGTAGCGGCCCTCGCGGCAGTCCGACCAGACCCGCTCGACCCGGTCCAGATCGCGCAGGATCCAGTCCACCGCCACGCCGTCCACCTCCAGCCAGGCGCCGCCGTTGACCCACGGCCCCCAGCCGCCCGGCCCGGCCACCTCGACGCCCGGGCCGGCCAGGGCCCGCAGAGCGCCGAGGTCGGGTTCGCCGCGGTAGTAGACGCCGAGGTCCCAGTCCGACTCCGGCCGGTGCTCCCCACGGGCCCGGCTGCCACCCAGCAGGACGCCGACCACACCCGGCACCCCGGCCAGCCTCCCGGCCATCGACTCGATGATCGTCCGCATGAGGTGGAAGTCTGGCACGGACCGGAAACCGCTCGCCGGACGTACGGGTCAGGCCGTACCGTCGAAGGCTATGAAGGTGCTATCGGTCAATGTGGGCAGGCCCCGGCAGAACCCGTGGAAGAGCGGCGTCGGCGCGACGGGGATCGACAAACGGCCGGTGGACGGCCCGGTGGCCGTCTCCGCCCCCGGCCCGAAGGGCACCGGCCGGGTGGGTCTGGCCGGTGACCAGGTCTTCGACGTCAAACACCACGGTGGCGACGACCAGGCCGTCTACGCCTACGCCCGCGAGGATCTCGACGGCTGGGAGGCCGAGTTGGGCCGCCCGCTGGGCAACGGCGTCTTCGGCGAGAACCTCACCACCGCCGGTCTGGACGTCAACGGCGCCCTGATCGGTGAGCGCTGGCGGATCGGACCCGACGTCGTCCTGGAGGTGTCCTGCCCGCGGGTACCGTGCGGCACCTTCCAGGGCTGGCTGGAGCGCGACGGCTGGATCAAGCGCTTCACCCGGGCCGCGGTGCCCGGTGCCTATCTCCGCGTGGTCACGCCCGGTGACCTCCACGGCGGCGACCGGGTGGAGATCGTCCACCGCCCCGCACACGGGGTGACGATCGCTCTCGCCTTCCGCGCCTTCACCCTCGAACCCGGCCTGCTGCCGGACCTGTTGACCGCCGAAGCACTTCCCGACGACCTCCGGGAGCTGGCCCGCCGGCGGATCGAGGCCTAGGATCGGAGGTACGGCATCGCGTGTCGGTCACCGGCTGGGTGAGGCATGGAGGTAGCCCGTGAGTGCCTTGATGGAGGCATTCCGCATGGCAGTTCAGTTGAATCACACCATCGTTCACGCCCAGGACAAGCGGGAGTCCGCCGAGTTCCTGGCGAAGATCCTCGGCCTTGAGGTCGGCGCCGAGTGGGGGCCGTTCATCCCGGTGGCCACCGAGAACGGCGTCACCCTCGACTTCGCGACCGTCCCGGCCGAGTCGATCGTCGCGCAGCACTACGCGTTCCTCATCTCGGACGAGGAGTTCGACGCCGCCTTCGCCCGGATCAAGGCGGACGGCCTCACCTACTACGCCGACCCGCACCTGAAGCAGCCCGGCGAGATCAACCACCACCACGGCGGCCGGGGTCTGTACTTCCTCGACCCGGTCGGCCACGGTATGGAGATCATCACCCGCCCGTACAGCAACTGATCCCTGCTACTCCCCGTTACGGCGAGGGGAGTTTCCACGGCGCGGGGCGAGCGTCGCGCGCTCGCCCGGCGCCGCGGGAAGGGTGATCAGAGGGTGTCGAACTCGCCGGTGCGGACGGCGGTGACGAAGGCCTGCCAGCCCGTCGGCGAGAAGCACAGCCGGGGACCGCCGGGGTCCTTGCTGTCCCGGACCCGGCCCGGGTGGGTGTCGTCCACCTCGATGCAGGCGCCGCCGTCGTTGTTGCTGTAGCTACTCTTCCGCCACTTCTCCTGCTGGTGTCCTTGCACGGCCGTACTCCTTCGAGATGTGCCTGATCATTGCTTGGGGCAACAGGAACAGGACAGTGTCAGACAGCGCCGAACTCGCCGGCCTGCACGGCGGTGACGAACGACTGCCAGACACCGGTCGGGAACACAAGAACGGGTCCCCCCAGGTCCTTTGAGTCACGGACGGGGACGATATCGGGGAGGTCGGGCGATACTTCCACACACGTCCCGCCGTTGTCGCTGTACGTGGACTTGAACCAGGAAACGTCGGACAGGTCTACGGGGATGGCGGCCTCAGCCATGGGTGGAGTTCCTCTCGTGCCTTGCGGATTGTTGCCAGTGATGCAGCCTGCGACAGCGCCTCAATGTCTCGGTAGTACGAGAGACGTAGCCTCGCTCAGGTGATTCGGGTTTTCAGAAGGCGCTGCCGCCCCGGTGCGAAGGGGCGGCAGCGCCGAAGGGCTGATCAGCTGGCGTCGAACTCGCCGGTGCGGACGGCGGTGACGAAGGCCTGCCAGCCCGTCGGCGAGAAGTGCAGCCGGGGTCCGTCGGGGTCCTTGCTGTCCCGGACCCGGCCCGGGTGGGTGTCGTCCACCTCGATGCAGGCGCCGCCGTCGTTGTTGCTGTAGCTACTCTTCCGCCACTTCTCCTGCTGGTGTGCTCGCACGGCCGTACTCCTTCGAGATGCGTCTGATCATGGCCCGGGAGTCCCGGGGTGACAGGGCCAGAGCCCTCAGCAGATCGTAGGACCTGCGGCGTTTGGCCACACCCTTGACGTCTTCGATGAGCTCGCCGTTTCGGGCGCCTTCTTCCCATGCCATCGACGGGCTGTCGGAGACTGTGTACAGGAAGAGAGAGCCACCCATCTCGGCGTGCTCCCCTGCGGTGAAGGGGAGCACCTGGATCGTGATGTGGGGGCGTCGATCGGCAGCGAGTGCGTCAAGCTGTCTGGCCATCACCACGTGTCCGCCGACAGGGCGATGGAGCGCGGACTCATCGATGATGAACCAGCAGTGGGGTGGTGTTTCCGAATCCAGGCGCTTCTGCCGGTCCAGCCGTGTCGTGAGCGACGTGTCCAGTTCTTGTGGAGTCATGTATGGATGCCCTACCTGGAGTGAGAGGCGGGCAAGTTCGGGCGTTTGGAGAAGTCCTGGGACGGTGGCGCAGGAGTACTCCTCGATGACAGAAGCTCTGGCTTCCAACTCGGACCATCGGCGGTACTTGCCCGGGAACTTTTCCTTCTTGGCGACTCGGTAGATCCGGCCGAAGATGCCGTCCGTTCCGAAGGCGGCATCAAGCTTGGCCGGAAGATCGGGCGGAGGCATCGATTCGGCGCGCTCGATGCGAGCCAGGTGCCCCTTGGAGATGTAACCGACTACCAAGGCCAGTTGGTCCAGAGACATGGATCCGGCGTGCTGGCGATGCGTACGCATCTCCCACCCGAAGAGGTCGCGGGCCGAACGCCCCGGATCCAGCTCGTTGGGCTTGAAGGCCATGGCGCCCCTCCGATGTGTCCATTCCCAGCGCGGCACAGAGCAACGCTGGTCAGCGTACCTGCGGTGAGCAACGATTGGGACACGGACAGTTAAGTTCGCTCTAAGTCTGCTTGTCTGATTGATGCTTGAAGAAGGGGTGGTTCGCCATGGGTGCCATGAGGTCGGTCGGCGAGCCGGAGAGAGCGGGAAGCGAAGTGCCACGGGTCCACGAAACCGAGGCCGCTCCGTCGATCGCCAAGCTCCACGGCTACGGCGTGCGTTGGGACCGTGAGGCCCGGCTCTACCGGGTGCGGAACGAGCTGACGGGGGAGTGGCTGCGTGGCTCCGACGGGGCGTTGTGCGGGTTCTCGTCCTTCAGTGTCGCCGAGAAGGCCTGGCGGGGGTTCGAGTCGCACCGGGTGGTGGCGTGATGGGGACCATGCTCAACCGGGCGACCGCCGAGTACCGGCGGGAGGCCGCCGTTGCCGTTGAGGACCTGGTCGCTGTCCTGGCGCTCGGTGACGCCAAGCTGCCTTCCGTCGAAGTGGACTGGGACTACGGGCGGTTGACCGGTGCCTATCTGATCAACCTCGGGTCGGCCCGAACTGCCCAGATCGTCCGGATCACGGACCTGCTGCGAAAGGGCCTGCGGTATGAGCGGCAAGCCGTCGAAGGCTGAACTCCTCCGTCGGCCGAGGCGGGAAGGTGGCCACCTCGGTGCGTGATCCCCGGTTGTCGGCCAAGCCCCCGGTCTGCCGGCTCGGCTGCCTCGTGCTCCTGCGGAACCGGCGAGGCCACGTCCTGCTCATCGACCCGGACTTCATGGACGGCCTGATCCTCCCCGGCGGCAGTGCCCGCCCCGATGAGCCCCCGCACGAGGCCGCTGCCCGGCACCTCCGGGCGGAGACCGGCCTCCACCGCCGCGTCACCCATCTCGTCGCGGTGGACTTCACCCCCGCCGACCGCTACCTGGAACGTCTCAACCTGGTCTTCGCCGGCGGCACCGTCGCGGACCGGGAAGCCGCTCGCATCGCCGTGCTGCCCCGGAACCGGAGCGGTCTGCTGGGCGCCCGGTTCGTCGACCCGTGTGAGCTGCCCGGCGTGATGAGCCCCGCCCAGGCCGCCCGCGTGCAGGAGGCTCTCGCCACCGTCCCCTACCGCTTCCCGTTTCTCGTCCACGGTCAACGGGCCGCCTGAAGAAGGCGGAGGCTACGCGCTGCGGTCGGTGACGAAGGAGCCCATCCCGGGCGTCGTCGTGATCAGGCCCTCTGTCCGCAGGGCGTCCGTCGCCTTGCGGACAGTCTTCCGGTTCACGCCCAGCTCGCTCTCCAGTTGCACTTCGGAGATCAGGTGGCGCGGCGGGTACTCGCCGCTCGCGATGCGCGCTCGCAGGAGCTCCGCGATCTGCTGCCACTTCGGCTGGGTGGGGTCGAACTCGATCACGGCATGACCGTACACAGGGGATGCCTTCCCCTCATAGGCCCGGGCATCCGGGTATAGGTATGGACAGGCGGGGATAGGGTTAGGTACCGTCGAAGACGTAAGTGGCCTCGGATCGCGGGAACGGTCCGAGGCCGATGCCACCAGCTACAACGGAGCTGACGACATGCGCGAGCTTATCGCGACCCTCTTCGAACCCCTCCGGGCGTTCCTCGCCCCCGGCACCGGCCGACGGGCGAAGCCCTCGGTCCTCCGCTCGGCCTGTGCCTTCCTCGCCCCGAAGCCCCGGCGCGGGCCCGAGGTCGCGAGCTTCATCTGCACCGACCTCGACACCTGGCTCGCCGAGGTGGCCCGCCAACGCAGGCGCCGGGCCGAGGCGTTCGCCGCCGCGCTCGACCTGCCCGACCCCTCCCACTGGCTCGACAGCCTCACCGTCGGGGCGGTGGCCCGGTGACGGACAGCACGCCGGACGAGACCCCCGAAGAGTTCTGCTCGCACTGCCACCGGCGCCGCCCCGGCGTCACCGTCGTCGGCCACATCGAGGCCGTCAGCGGCCCCGGCTGGCTCGTCCTCGCCTGCCCCGACTGCACCCCCGCCGTACGGAAGGAGCTCGGCTACGCCACGTAGCCCGAGCCCGGCGGGCCCTCGCAGCAGCGAGGGACCGCCGAACAGCGTGGGGGTACCTTTCCGGGCGGCCGGCGGCGCGGCTACCTGACGCAGAACTCGTTGCCGGCCGGGTCCCGCAGAACGGTCCAGGCCAGACCCGGCACGCTGTGCTCGCTCACGACTGTTGCGCCCATGCCCACCAGCCGGTCCACCTCATCGGGGCGGCTCTGCGACGCGAAGTCCACATGGACGCGGTTCTTGCCCTGCCTGTCCTCGGGGACGCGCTGGAATCCCAGAGCCACCGGCTCCGCACCGACCACGACGAACTCGCCGAAGTCCTGGACGATCTCCGCGTCCAGCGCGGCCGCCCACCACCGGGCGAGCTCCTGCGGCTCCGCGCAGTCCACTGTGATCATCGCCGCCGAAAGAGTCATGGACGCACTGTAGCCATCCAGGGCGGAGCGGCAGCGGTGCGGCCGGATCCTGCCGATCGGCCTGGGCCCGGCCCCGTCTGTCAAGCGACGGATCGGCCAAGATTGCCGCGGTGCGCGCCCGGCCCGCTTGTTGTGGCGGCGCCGGGCGGGTCCGCAGACTGTGCGCACAACATCGCTGGTCAACCCCCACCCCGCCTGCGGGCCGCTCGTAAGCATCGTGGATACTTCCCTTGTGAACGTGTTCACGTTCACAAGCGGACAAGCTTGCGCGGTTGGGCAGCGGTCTACAGCTATAGATGAAGTTTGTCCTGAATGTGCCCTACGACAGGGTCAGTTGGAGAGAGGGCGACGTGGAACTGGCAATCGCTCACGAGACCATCGCGCGATGGCAATTCGGCATCACCACCGTCTACCACTTCCTCTTCGTCCCGCTCACCATCAGCCTGGCCGCCATCGTGGCCGGGCTGGAGACCGCCTGGGTGCGGACGAACAAGGAGAAGTACTTCCACGCCACCAAGTTCTGGGGGAAGCTTTTCCTGATCAACATCGCGATGGGCGTGGTCACCGGCATCGTCCAGGAGTTCCAGTTCGGCATGAACTGGTCGGACTACTCCCGGTTCGTGGGTGATGTCTTCGGTGCCCCGCTCGCGATGGAGGCGCTGATCGCCTTCTTCTTCGAGTCCACCTTCATCGGGCTCTGGATCTTCGGCTGGGACAAGCTGCCGAAGAAGCTGCACTGCGCCTGCATGTGGATGGTCGCACTCGGCACCGTGCTCTCGGCCTACTTCATCCTGGCCGCCAACTCGTGGATGCAGCACCCGGTCGGCTACTCGATCGACCCGGTGACCGGCAAGGCGCAGCTCACCGACATAGCGCGGGTGCTGTTCCAGGACACCACCGTCACCGTCGTGCTGCACACCCTGACCGCGGCCTTCCTCACCGGCGCGGCCTTCATGGTCGGCATCGCCTCCTTCCACCTCTGGAAGGCCAAGCGCAAGCCGGAGACGGCCGACCCCAAGAAGACCGCCGTGATGCGGACCTCGCTGCGGCTCGGCCTGGTCCTCGCGGTGATCTTCGGTCTGGGCACCGCGCTCAGCGGCGACTCGCTGGCCAAGGTCATGTTCCGCCAGCAGCCGATGAAGATGGCCGCCGCCGAGGCCCTCTGGGACACCCAGGCGCCCGCGCCGTTCTCGGTCTTCGCGGTCGGTGACGTCAGCAAGGGCCACAACTCGGTCGAGCTGGAGATCCCGGGGATACTCTCCTTCCTCGCCAACAGCGACTTCAGCTCCTCCGTCCCGGGCATCAACGACACCGCCCAGGCCGAGGCCGCCAAGTACGGCGGTGACCCGAAGGACTACATCCCGAGCATCTTCGTGACGTACTGGGGCTTCCGCCTCATGATCGGCTTCGGGATGACCTCCTTCATGGCCGGCCTGATCGGACTCTGGACCACCCGGAAGAAGCGGTTCCTGGCACCGGAGTTCCGCACCGGCGAGACCGAGGTGCCCCGGCTGATGCTCACCCCGAAGCGCGAGCTCGGGCCGTTCCTCACCAAGTGGAGCTGGCGGATCGGCATCCTCACCATGGGGTTCCCGCTGATCGCCAACAGCTTCGGCTGGATCTTCACCGAGATGGGCCGCCAGCCCTGGGCCGTCTTCGGGCTGATGACCACCGCGAGCGCCGTCTCGCCGAACGTCGGCATCGGCACCCAGATCGGCGCCCTGACCACCTTCACCCTGCTGTACGCGATCCTCGCCGTCGTCGAGGTGCGGCTGCTGGTCAAGTACGCCAAGGCCGGCCCGGTCACCGCCGAGGAGCCGCCCGCCAAGGACCCGACGCTGCGCGGCCCGTCCTCCGAGGACGACGCCGACAAGCCGCTCGCCTTCGCCTACTGAGGATCCGAAATGCAACTCCACGACGTCTGGTTCATCCTCATCGCCGTCCTGTGGATCGGCTACTTCTTCCTTGAGGGCTTCGACTTCGGCATCGGCATCCTGACCAAGCCGCTGGCCCGCGGCCGTGCCGAGCGGCGGGTACTGATCAACACCATCGGCCCGGTCTGGGACGGCAACGAGGTCTGGCTGCTGACCGCCGGCGGGGCCACCTTCGCGGCCTTCCCCGACTGGTACGCGACGCTGTTCAGCGGCTTCTACATCCCGCTGCTGATCATCCTGGTCTGCCTGATCGTCCGCGGCGTCGCCTTCGAGTACCGGGCCAAGCGCCCGGAGGAGCGCTGGCAGCGGAACTGGGAGGAGGCCATCTTCTGGACCTCGCTGATCCCGGCCTTCCTCTGGGGCGTGGCCTTCGCCAACATCGTCCGCGGCGTCGACATCGACCAGCAGAAGAACTACGTTGGCGGCTTCTGGGACCTGCTCAACCCGTACGCCATCCTGGGGGGCCTGGTGACGCTGTCGCTGTTCACGTTCCACGGCGCGGTGTTCGCCGCGCTCAAGACGGTCGGCGACATCCGGGAGCGGGCGCGGGTCATGGCGCTGCGGGCCGGCCTGGTGACGGCCGTGCTGGCGCTGGCCTTCCTGGTCTGGACCCAGGCCGACAGCGGCAACGGCTGGAGCCTCGTGGCCATGGTGATCGCCGTACTGGCCCTGGTGGCGGCCCTGGTGGCCAACCAGCTGGGCCGCGAGGGCTGGGCGTTCATCGCCTCCGGGGCGACCGTGGTGGCCGCCGTCGCGATGCTCTTCCTGGCGCTCTTCCCGGACGTGATGCCGTCCACCCTCAACACCGAATGGAGCCTGACCGTCTCCAACGCCTCGTCCTCGCCGTACACGCTGAAGCTGATGACCATCGTCGCCGCGGTCTTCACCCCGCTCGTGCTGCTCTACCAGGGCTGGACGTACTGGGTGTTCCGCAAGCGGATCGGCGTCCAGCACATCCCCGGGCACGACCCGGCCGCCGCGCTCGACAAGGCCTGACCCCGTGAAGCCGGTCGACCCCCGACTCCTCGGGTACGCCCGCACCACCCGTGCCTTCCTCGCCGGATCGGTGGTCCTCGGCGGGGCGGGCGCGGCCCTGGTGGTCGCCCAGGCGAGCCTGATCGCCGAGATCGTCGTCCGGGCGTTCCAGCAGGGCGCGGCCCTCGGCGAGCTGACCACGCCGCTGGTCCTGCTCGCGCTGACCGCGCTCGGGCGCGGGCTGGTCGGCTGGCTCACCGAACTCACCGCGCACCGGTCCGTCGCCCGGGTGAAGTCCACCCTGCGCCGCCGGCTGCTCGACCACGCCACCGCGCTCGGCCCGGCCTACCTGGCGGGCCGGCGCACCGGCGAACTCACCACCCTCGCCACCCGCGGCATCGACGCGCTCGACGACTACTTCGCCCGCTACCTCCCGCAGCTGGCGCTCTCCGTCGTGGTGCCGGTGATCGTGCTGCTGCGGATCGTCGGCGCCGACTTCGCCTCCGCCGCGATCATCGCCGGGACGCTGCCGCTGATCCCGCTGTTCATGGTGCTGATCGGGATGGCCACCCAGTCCCGGATGGACCGGCAGTGGGACACCCTCTCCCGGCTCTCGCACCACTTCCTCGACGTGGTCGCCGGGCTGCCCACCCTCAAGGTGTTCAACCGGGCCCGGGCCCAGGCCGCCACCATCGCCCGGATCACCGCCGACTACCGCCGGGCCACCCTGCGGACCCTGCGGATCGCCTTCATCTCCTCGTTCGCGCTGGAACTGCTCTCCACGCTGTCCGTCGCGCTGGTCGCGGTCTCCGTCGGCTTCCGGCTGGTGGACGGCACGCTGGACCTGGAGACCGGGCTGCTGGTCCTGATCCTCGCGCCCGAGGTGTACTTCCCGATCCGCCAGGTCGGCGCGCTCTACCACTCCAGCGTGGAGGGGCTGACGGCGGCGGACGAGATCTTCCAGGTGCTGGAGACCCCGCTGCCGGCGGCGGGCACGGTGGCGGCACCCGCCCTCGCCGGTGCCGTCGTCACGGCCGAAGACCTCACCGTCACCTTCCCCGGCCGTACCGGGCCCGCCCTCGACGACGCCTCGCTGACCCTCCGCCCGGGCGGCACGGTCGCGCTCACCGGCCCGAGCGGGGCCGGCAAGAGCACCCTGCTCGCCGTCCTGCTCGGCCTCACCACGCCGGACACCGGCACCGTCCGGATCACCGCCGCCGACGGGCGGACGTACGACCTGGCCGAGCTGGCGCCGGAGAGCTGGCGCCGGCAGATCGCCTGGGTGCCGCAGCACCCGCACCTGTTCGCCGGCACCATCACCGACAACCTGCGGCTGTACCGGCCGGACGCGGACGAACCGGAACTGCGGGCCGCGCTGCGCGCCGCGCACGCGCTGGACTTCGTGGACCGGCTGCCGCAGGGGCTCGCCACCGTGCTGGGCGAGGACGGCGCCGGGCTCTCGGCCGGCCAGCGGCAGCGGCTGGCGCTCGCCCGGGTGCTGCTCGCCGACGACCGGCCGCTGGTGCTGCTCGACGAGCCGACCGCCAACCTGGACGGCGAGTCGGAGGCGGCCGTCGTGGCCGCCGTCCGGGCACTGGCCGAGGACCCGGCGCGGACCGTGCTGCTGGTCGCCCACCGCCCGGCCCTGCTGGCGGTGGCGGACGAGCGGGTACGGCTGGCCGGGCCCGCCCCGATGGCCGCCGCGGCCGCCCGCCCGCCCCGGCTCACGCACGACGGCCGGCCGGTGCCCGCCACCGACCCGGGCGAGGGCGACCCCGCCGCCGAGGCCACCACGCCGCGGCTCGCGCTCTCCGTCCTGCTCGGCTCGCTCGCCCTCGGCTGCGCGGTCGCCCTGATGGCCACCTCCGGGTACCTCATCTCCCGTGCCTCCGAGATGCCGCCCGTCCTCTACCTGATGATGGCCGTCACCTCGGTCCGGGCCTTCGGCATCGGGCGGAGCGTCTTCCGCTACGCCGAGCGGCTGGTCTCGCACGACGCCGTCCTGCGGACCCTCGGCACGCTGCGGGCGGCCGTCCACCGGCGGCTCACCGTGCTCGCCCCGGCCGGGCTGCCCGCGTTCCGCCGGGGGGACCTGCTGTCGCGGCTGGTCGCGGACGTCGACGCGGTCCAGGACCACTACCTGCGCTGGCGGCTGCCGGCGGCGGTGGCGGCCGTGGTCTCGCTGGCCTCCGCCGTCGCGCTCGGGCTGTTCCTGCCCGCCGCCGGCGTCGTGCTCGGGCTGGGGCTGCTGCTGGCCGGGGCCGTGGTGCCCGCGCTGGCCGCCCGCTGGTCGGCCGGCACCGAGCGGCGGCAGGCGCCGGCCCGGGGGCGGCTGGCCACCGCCGTGGTGGACACCTTCACCGGCACCGCCGAGCTGACCGTCGCCGGGGCGCTCCCCGGCCGGCTGGCCGCCGTCCGCTCCGCCGACTCCGCGCTGACCGGGCTGGCCGCCCGGTCGGCCGCCACCACGGCGCTCGGCACCGGCCTGATCGCGCTGCTCACCGGGCTGACGGTGGCCGCAGCCGCGGCCGTCGGCGTCCAGGGCGTGCGGGCCGGCGCGCTGGCGCCGGTCTGCCTGGCGGTCGTCGTGCTCACCCCGCTGGCCGCCTTCGAGGCCGTCACCGGCATGCCGCTCGCCGTCCAGGCCCGCCAGCGCAGCCGGGCCGCCTCGGCGCGGCTGCGCGAGGTGCTGGACGCGCCGGCCGTGGTCGCCGAGCCCGCCGCCCCGGCGGCGCTGCCCGGGCAGCCGCTGCCGATCGCCGTCCGCGGGCTGACCGTCCGGCACCCCGGACAGGCCGAGTCCGCGCTCACCGGGGTGGACCTCGATCTCGCCGCCGGGCGCCGGATCGCGGTCGTCGGCCCGTCCGGCTCCGGCAAGACCACGCTGGCCCAGGCGCTGCTGCGCTTCCTGGACCAGACGGCGGGCACGGTCACCCTCGCCGCCGGCCGTCCACCGGCCGTGGACAGCCGGGAGCTCGCCGGGGACGACGTCCGGCGGGTGATCGGGCTCTGCGCGCAGGACGCCCACGTCTTCGACAGCTCGCTGCGGGAGAACCTCCGGCTGGCCCGGCCGGCGGCCACCGAGGACGAGCTGCGCGCGGCGCTCGCCGCCGCCCGCCTGCTGGACTGGACCGACACCCTCCCGGCCGGCCTGGACACCATGGTCGGCGAGCACGGCGCCCGCCTCTCCGGCGGCCAGCGGCAGCGGCTCGCGCTCGCCCGCGCGCTGCTCGCCGACTTCCCCGTGCTGGTCCTCGACGAGCCCGCCGAGCACCTGGACCTGCCGACCGCCGACGCCCTCACCGCCGACCTGCTCGCCGCCACCGCGGGCCGCACCACCGTCCTGATCACCCACCGGCTGGCCGGCCTGGACGACACCACGGTCGACGAGGTCCTGGTGCTGGACGCCGGACGGGTCGCCGAACGCGGCACCTGGTCGGCCCTGGTGGCGGACCGGGGCGGCCGGCTGCGGGCGATGTGGGAACGGGAGCAGGAGGCGGACGGGCTGGTGGACGCGCCGGGGAGCGGGCCTGGCGCCCCCGACCGGGCCGGGGCGCCGGTCGGAAACTGATGCCGGGCGGCCGTGCCGTCCTTCGGCAGAAAACCGTACAAACTACGCTCGTCTTCATGGACCCCACGCCAGACCTCTCCGCCGCCGCACCCGGCCCGACGCCGTCCGATCCGGCGCCGCACCGGGTGCCCGAGATCTCCTCGCTCGGGCTGGACACGCTGGTCACCGAGGTGGCGGAGCGCCTGCAGTCGGCGGCGGCCGTCACCGACCGGATGCAGCGGCTGCTGGAGGCGGTGGTCTCGGTCGGGTCCGGGCTGGACCTGCACGCCACCCTGCACCGGATCGCCACCGGCGCGGCGGAACTGGTGGACGCCAGGTACGCGGCGCTCGGGGTGATCGCGCCGGGCGGACACGGACTGGCCGACTTCATCCACGTCGGGGTGGACGACGAGACCGCCACCGAGATCGGCGAACTGCCCGCCGGGCGGGGCATCCTGGGCGCGCTGATCGACCGCCCCGAGCCGCTGCGCCTCACCGACCTCACCACCGACCCGCGCTCGTCCGGTTTCCCGTCGCACCACCCGTCGATGAGGACCTTCCTCGGGGAGCCGATCCGGATCCGGGAGGAGGTCTTCGGCAACCTCTACCTCACCGAGAAGAAGGGCGGCGGCGCCTTCACCCCCGAGGACGAGCAGGTCGTGCACGCGCTCGCCGCCGCGGCCGGCGTGGCGATCGAGAACTCGCGGCTGTACGAGGAGGGCCGGCGGCGGGAGCGCTGGATCGCCGGCGCGGCCGCCGTCACCACGGCGCTGCTCTCCACCGACGAGGCCGAGGTGGCGCTGACCGTCGCGGCCGAGCAGGTACGGGAGTTGGCGGACGCGGCGCTCGGCATGATCCTGCTGCCCACCAGCGGCGGGCCCGCGGACGGCCAGATGCGGGTGGCCCACGCCTCGGGCGAGGCGGCCGAGTTCGTCCGGGGCGAGCTGCTGCCGCAGGACAGCTTCGCCGCGCGGCTGTTGCAGGGCGAGAGCGTCTACCTGGACGACATGTCCAGCGACCCGACCGTGGTGATCCGCCTGGCGCGCAGCTTCGGCCCGTCGATGGCGGTGCCGATGGTCGCGGCCGGCCGGGTACTGGGCGGGCTCTGCGTGTGGCGCTCGCGCGGCGCGCTGCCGTTCACCGACTCGGAGAAGCAGCTCGCCGAGACCTTCGCCTCACAGGCCGCGCTCGCCCTGCGGCTCGCCGAGGGCCAGCGGGACCAGCAGCGCCTGGCCGTCTTCCAGGACCGCGACCGGATCGCCCGGGACCTCCACGACCTGGTGATCCAGCGGCTGTTCGCCACCGGGATGATGCTGGAGAGCGCCGCCCGGCGGGCCCTCGTCCCCGAGGTGAAGGTCGGCATCGGCAAGGCCGTGGACGAGCTGGACGCCACCATCCAGGAGGTCCGCACCACCATCTACGCACTGCAGCACGACAACCACGGCGACGCCCCCGACACCCTGCGGACCAGGGTGCTGCGGGAGGGCAGTCAGGCCGCGGCGGCGCTCGGGTTCAAGCCGTCGGTGACCTTCACCGGGCCGGTGGAGAGCCTGGTCGGCGAGAATACCGGGCGTCAACTCCTGGCGGCGCTAAGGGAAATGCTCTCCAACACGGCCCGGCACGCGCGGGCCTCGCGGGTCGGGGTGGAGATCGACGCGACCGTGCACCTGGACGACGAGGGCCATCCGATGGGCGGCGGCCCGGAGTCGCTGGACCGGGCCGGGCGGCCGGGTGTGCTGCTCACCGTGACGGACGACGGCGTCGGCATTCCGCCCGGTGGGCGCCGCAGCGGCCTGCGCAACCTGACCCGGCGGGCGGAGGTGCTCGGCGGCGACGCGTGGCACGAGCCGGGCCCGTACGGCAAGGGCACGAGGGTGTGCTGGACCGCCCGGCTCTGAACGTTCGACGCTGCGTGTCCGGCCGGTTTCGAACGCCCTGTGCACGGAAAGGGAGGACGGCGTCCAGTTGGTGTACACCCGGTGAAAGTTTAACGAGAGAGAACTTCCCGGCCAACGGAGCAAGTTGTGCATTTCCCTCCCTTCCGGCGCCCTCGTGTGCACACATAGCTTTACTCCCGTCTCGGAGAGGTACCGGACTGGGGGAGCAGTGGACGCGTCAGGTCGCGGTCACACCGCAGCAGGGGCAGGTCGCGGGGGGTTCCGGACCGAACGGGCGCCGGACGGCCGGTACCGCTGGCAGTTGAAGGCGCCCAACGGCCGGGTGGTGGCGATCACCCCGGCCGCGTACGAGACGGCCGGTGAGGCCGAGCGCGGCTTCGACGGCTTACGGGCCGGTGCGGACGGGCTGGTCGCCCGGATCACCCATGTCCGGGACGGCATCGGCTGGATCTGGGTCGTCCCCGGCTCCCGCACCCTCCCCGAGGTGCGTTCCAGCCGTGCGTACGAGCGGTACGCGACCTGCCAGAACGCCTTCCGGCGGTTCGTGGCGCTGCTGGCCAAGCATCCCGGTCACGAACTCACCGACATCAGAGTCCCGTTGAGACCGTCCGATGCGGGCTGAGCGGCGTGGTCCGAGACTGCTGACCGTCCCCGCGGCCGGCCAGTGCGTCGGCTGGGCGCTGCGCGCCGCCAACGGGCGGCAGCTGGGCGTCGGTGTGCGCACCTACCGCAGCGAGGACGAACTCGCCGACGCGGTCAGAGAACTGATCATCGAACGGGCCGCGCTGCGGTGCACCGTCGGACAGTCCGAGGCCCGGCTCTGGGTGTGGACCGCCTACCTGCCGGTGCGCAGCACCCGGCCGGGCGCGGGCGAGGCCGGCCCGATCGCCCGCAGCGCCCGCGGCTATCTGCGGCGCGACCAGTGCCAGGCCGGGGTGGACGGCTTCCTGGCCGGGCTCCACTGGGTCGGCCAGGAACTGCGGCGGGCCGGCCGTGACGCCCGCTGGCCCTGGTGACGCTGCGCGCCCCTGCCGACCGTTCGTTTCTTCCCCCGTCGGCCCGTTCGCGCCCTCCCGCCCGCCCCGGCTCCGGCGTTCCCGCGCTCCCGGCCCGCCCGGCACTCCCCGCACGTCCGCCCGCCGTGGCTACCGCTGCCCCGTGCGCGCCGTTCCGGTGAAGCCCAGGTTTCCGGCAGCCTCCCGAACCGCCACCTGGAGAAGAACGTCACAGGCCTGCGACCTGCGTGTTTCTGCCCCTCCACGCCCGCGCTGACCAGTCGCTAAACCTGTCTGAACCGACGTATCGACAATCTCCGCCCGTCGTCGACCACCCTTCCGGCGGAACCTCCGAGCCGGACAGGATCAGCTCTGCCGGACGGACCGCCGCGGACGCGGTCACCGGCCCCGGGCCCCCAACCAGGGCCCGGGTACAGCGATGTACGTCTCTCCCACCGGAGGAACAGGAACATGCGCAAGACCGCTGCCAAGCTGCTCGCCGTCGCCGCTCTCGCGACCTCGGTCGCCACGATCGCCAGTGGCACCGCCATTGCCGACCCGACGGTCACCCCGGCCGCCACGGACATCGTGAGCGTGGGCTCCGACACGACCCAGGCCGTGTCGAACCAGTTCTCCACCGACTACAACGCCTACCTGGCGAGCATCGGCGACACCACCTCGCCGCGCTACTACAGCTGGGACGCGACCGGCTCCGCCACCATCAACCTGCGGGCCGGCGTCTCCAACTTCAACCGTCCGAACGGCTCCGGCGCCGGCATCACCGCGCTGAACGCGCTCAACAGCCCGGTCGACGTGGCCCGCTCCTCGCGTGGCCCGAAGGCGAACCCCGGTGGCGACCCGACCACCGACGTGTTCGTGGCCTTCGCCAAGGACGCGGTCTCCTGGTCCGCCCCGGCCACCGGCTACGCCCCGGCCGACCTCACCACCGTCCAGCTCAAGTCCATCTACGAGTGCGGCACCACCGACTGGCACACGATCGTCCCGTCCGTGCCGGCCGGCACCACCATCAAGCCGTACCTGCCCCAGAGCGACTCCGGCACCCGGGCCTTCTTCCTGACCGCGATCGGCAACCCGGCCCTGGGCCCCTGCGTCACCACCGGCCCGCAGGAGAACGAGGGCACCGACGCGGCGTTCACCAACCCCGCCTCGCTGTTCCCCTACTCGGTCGCGCACTACATCGGCCAGGTCTACGGCGGCCACAGCAGCGGCACCGACGCGCCCGGCAGCCTGACCATCCGCACGGTTGACGGTCTCTCGCCGCTCACCGCCGCCAACACGCTCAGCCCGCAGTTCGCCGCCACCCCGTACGGCCGGACGGTCTACAACGTGGTCCGTCAGGGCGACTGGACCGCGAGCAACGCCCGCGGCACCGCGCTCCGCAACATCTTCGGCCCGGCCAGCACCAACGGCTGGATCTGCAAGAACGGCACCAGCATCATCAAGAACTACGGCTTCCTCCCGCTGCCGGGCACCGCGTGCGGCAGCACCATCCAGAACACCGTCTGATCCACCGTCACCAACCAGGCGGCCGGGGGTGCTGAACCCCCGGCCGCCGGGCCGGATCCGGCGCCGAGTACGGATATTCAAGGAGTCCTGGCAACAGTGCGAAAGACCTCTGTCAAGCTGCTCGCCGGTCTGGCCCTGGTCATCACAGTGACGGCCACCGGCACCGTCGGTACGGCCGTTGCCGACCCTGCGGTCACGCCGTCGGCGACCGACATCGTGGGTGTGGGTACCGAGGACACCGAGGGGGTGCTCAACGAGTTGTCCGCCGGGTACAACGCCTATCTGGCCGGCCTGGGGGACACCGCCTCGCCGCGCCTGCGCAGTTGGGACGCGAACGGCAGTGCGCTCATCACGGTGAGGGCGGGCACCGCTCCGATCTCCCGGCCGCACGGTACGCGGCCCGGCATTCTGAAACTCATGGAACCCCGGAGCCCGGCGGACTTCGCCCGCTCCTCCCGTGGGCCGGAGCTCTTGGACCCGGGGACCCAGGACCCCCAGAGCAACGTCTTCGTGGCCTTCGCGAAGGACGCGGTGACCTGGTCGGCCAAGGCCGGCGGCCACGCACCCGGCAGTCTGAGCACGGCGCAGCTCAAGTCCATCTACGAGTGCTACGTCACCAACTGGCAGCAGATCGACCCCGCGCTGCCCAACGCGGCGATCAAGCCCTACCTGCCCCGGTACACCTCCGACACCCGGAGCTTCTTCCTGAAGGCGCTGGGCAACCCGGCTCTGGGCGGCTGCGTCACCACCGGCCCGCAGGAGAACGAGGGCACCGACCCGGCCCTGGACGACCCGGACGTGGTCTTCCCCTACTCGGTCGCGCACTACATCGGCCAGGTCTACGGCGGCCACAGCAGCGGTACCGACGCGCCCGGCAGCCTGGCCGTCCGCAGCATTGACGGCATCTCGCCGTTCACCGCCGCCAACACGCTCAGCCCGCAGTTCGCCTCCATGGTCTTCGGGCGGACGGTCTACAACGTCGTCCGTGAGAGCGAATGGATGGCGGCCGACGCCCACGGTGCCGCGCTCCGCAACATCTTCGGCATGGCCGGCCGCAATGGTTGGATCTGCAAGAACGGCACCGATGTGATCAAGAGCTACGGCTTCCTGCCGTTGCCGGGCACCGCGTGCGGCAGCACCATCCAGAACCCCTAGCGACTGTCATGAGCTGCCCGTCGGGGTGCTGAACTCCCGTCGACCTCCAACGGGGGCCGCGCTGCGTGCCGTCTTCGGGACGCCCGGCCTCGGCCGGGTCTGCGGGCACGGCATCGACACGATCAAGAGCTACGGCTTCCTGCCGCTGCCGGCCTTCTCGTGCGGTTCCACCATCTAGCGACCGGCCCGCGAGTGGTGACCGCGCGAGTGCGGCGCCGGTGACCCCAAAAGAACTTCGGCTTCCCGGATCCCCGGTGCGTGTTCACGGGATCCGGGCAGCCGGTGGCCGGCCTTCCGGGCCGGTGTTCCACCCAGCACAACCTTCACTCTCCAAGGAGCTCAGCATGTCCCGTACCCGCGCCCGCCTGGCCGCCACCGGTGCCGTCGTCGTCCTCGCCGTCACCGGTGCCAGCAGTGTGGCTGCCGCCGCCCCGGCGGCCACGGCCCCGACCGGCAGCGTGGTGGTGCACGAGAACACCACCTTCCTGAAGGACTCCGCTCTCAACGGTGTGGTGGTCATCCCGCTTCCCTCGGCGACTCCGTCCTACGACAACACCTCGGGCTTCTCGACGACCTTCCCGGTGACGGGCGGTCAGGTCAACCTGGCCGGCTACTACGGCAACGTCCAGCTCGGCGGCGGCCTGCTCTTCATCAACGTCTTCACCGGCAAGAGCGCGGTCTTCAAGCAGCTCGCGTTCAGCGCCGACAGCTGGCAGCTCACCGGCGTGCCGGTGGACGGCACCGCCCCGGTGGCGCTGCTGGACCCGGCCGGCAACACCCAGGTCACCAAGGTGGGCGCCACCCAGACCCTGACGGCCGCCGACCTCCAGGTGGACGTGGAGGGTGCGCAGTACGTGGACTCCAAGCTCAACACCACCTTCTTCAAGGGCGGCCAGTCCCTCGGTTCGCTCTCGCTGACCTTCACGGCCGGCAGCTGATCTCTCCCGTGCCTCAAGGCAGTTCGGCGGGCCCGCGCGACGGCGTGGGCCCGCCCCCCGTTGTGGATTTCCCAACTCCGCTACAGAGTCACCACGTTGGGCCCTCGTACATCAGGCCGACCGAATCCGGCCATCTATGGCTGGCCGAATGGATGCGTACCGGAATCGCCGGCCGCTCGCAGCCTGATCCATCCTCCGCGCCGCGTAACGGTGGTGCGGGATCGCACGGAGGTGCCCAGCATGAGAATCCGCCTGCCCGACCGGAGACATCCCGGGTGGTGGCGCCGGAGGCTACCGGCGCTCGCGCTCGTCTGGGGAGTGGTGGCGGCGCTCGGGGTGGTGCCGATCGGGATCGGGGCGCTGCCGCAGGCGCAGGCCGCGAGCTCGCTCACGGTGAAGGGCCCCAAGGTGTGGCTGCCGGCGACCGAGACGTACGGCCCCGAGGGCAGCGTCACCGTCTCGCAGGCGAGCAACCTCGGCAACCAGGTGCTCCAGGTGTCCTGGAGCGGCTTCACACCGACGGTCGACATCGTCCGCGGAAAGCCCGTGACGGTGGTGCCCCGGGGCAACACCTCGTTCGCCTACGCGGTCCGCGTCTACCAGTGCCGCGGTACGGACCCCAAGATCACCGACTGCTACGGCACCGCGGTCTACAACGCGGATCCGGCCAAGGGGTTCCTGCAGCCGGCGCCGCCCCCGGGCACCACCGCGCCGGACTTCCCGACCAACATGGTCGTCGCGCCGACCGGGCCGGACGGTTCCGGGGCCACCAGCATCGAGGTCTGGACCGGTCAGCAGAGTCCCTCGCTCGGCTGTGACGCGACCCACCCCTGCTCCCTGGTGGTCGAGCCGAACTACGGCGGGGACCCGCTCGACGGCTGGGCCGCTCGCAACGGGCAGCCCGACTGCAATGACCACTCCAGTGATATCGACTACGCCTTCGACACCACGACCGACGGCTTCCTGCAGTACCAGTACGGCTGGAAGCCCGGTATGAACGATGGCTTCATGATCGGCGAGATGTGTGCGTGGGAGCACCGCGCCGTCGTGCCGCTGTCGTTCGCGCCGACTCCGAGCGACTGCAAGGCCGCGGCGGCGGCCTTCAAGGCGGCGGGCCTGGAGATGGCCAACCGGGCCATGCAGCAGTGGCGCACCGGTCTCTGCCTGGACCAGAACCCGATGTCCATCCAGTACACCCCGGCGGGCGGCGAGCCCCAGGCCCGCGGGGACTTCCTCGGCGGCTCCGGACCGGATGTCGCGCTGACGGCCCGACCGGACCGCAGTCCGCCGGCGCGGCCGTACGTCTACGCCCCGCTCGCGACCACCGGGACGTCCGTCGTCTTCGTCGTCGACGACCCGACGACCGGGCGGCAGATCCGGGACCTCCGGCTGAACGCGCGACTGCTGGCCAAGCTGCTCACCCAGTCGTACTCCGCGCAGGGCGCCAAGATCGCCTCGGTGGAGGGGAATCCGACCTGTGTCTTCCAGGACCCGGAGTTCCTGAAGCTGAATCCGCAGACCGCCGAGAACGGGATCCACTGGCCGACGAGCTGCAGTCGGTTCCTGCCGACCGTCGTCGGCAGTATCACCGACCTCACCTACCAGCTGACCTCGTGGATCGCCGCCGACCCGGACGCCGCGCGGTTCCTGAACGGTGAGCCGGACCCGTGGGGCATGCACATCGACAGCTTCTACCTGCGGCCCAAGTACGCCGGCTTCCCGATCGACGCCCTCCAGCGTCAGGACGACACCGGTGTGGACGACCCGGCCCTGCCTGAGTACTTCCGGCACATGAAGCAGTACGAGTGGAACCCGGTCGGTGCCGACGGGCTGCTCGGGGTGGTCCGCAAGCTTCTGCAGAACCAGCCCAACTGCGTGAACCTCGACCCCAACAGCGCCGGTGCTCACGAGGCCTGCCCGGCGATGGACCGCGGGACCCGCACCCTGTTCGCCATCATGGACGCGGGCCAGGCCAAGGCCTTCTCGCTGCCCGAGGCGGCACTGCTGAACCCGGCCGGGGCCCTCGTGCCGCCGTCCACCTCCGGTTTCCAGGCCGCACTGGCGGACATGCCCGTCGATGCCGCCACCGGGACGCAGGAACTGCCGTACGGCCAGGCCGGTACCGAGTTCTCCCGGGACGCACAGGCTTACCCCCTCACCACCGTTCAGTACGCGATGGTGCCCACGGCCGGCGTCGGGCAGGACAAGGCCGCCGCGATCTCGCGGTTCGTCAAGACGGTGAGCGGCGCGGGCCAGGTCTACGGGACCGAGCCCGGCAAGCTCGCACCGGGCTTCCTCGGCCTGACCAACGCCCAGCGGCAGCAGGCGCAGGAAGCCGCCGACCACGTCGAGGCCCAGGACGGCAAGCTGCCCGGCAACCAGGTGGCCCCGCCCGCGCCGCCCAACGGCGGTGACGGCGGTACGACCGGTGGCACCGACGGCGGTACCACCGGCGGTACCGGTGGCGGAACCACCTCGGCGACCGACACCTCGGGCACCGGCGGTGGCACCGGTGCCGGTACGACCTCCGGCGGAGGCGGCACCGGTGGCAGCGGAACCGTCGGCGGCCTCGGCCCGGACGGCACCACGGGCGCCCCGGCGGCCGGCACCCCGGCGGCCCCCGGCGGCAAGCCCGGCGCCACGCCGAGCCCGTCCGGCGGCCCGCTGGCAGCCGCTCCGGTGGCGGCCGGGACCCCGGCGGCCGACCGGGCCGGTACCGCCCGCCTGCTCCTGCCGATCGCGCTGATCGCGGGCCTGGTGCTGCTGGTCGGCGGCCCGGCGGCGCTCTTCTTCGGCGGCACCCCCGCCGGAGCGAAGGCCGCGGCCGGACTGCGCTCCGGCTGGGCGCGGCTGCGCCGCAGGCACTGACGCTCCCGGCAATCGACTCGGCGGGGCCGCCGTCCTGGCCCCGCCGAGTCCCCTTCCCGGGGGCCTCGCCTCCGGGATCTCCCTGTACCCGAGCACTTCCGTACCGAGCGCGCCGGAGAGCAGACCATGACAGCCGCCGCCGAGCCCGCGGCACCCTACGCCGGGGCTCCACGCCAACCAGACCGACAGCCCGACCCCGATGTACCCCGCACCATCACCGCCCCCGCCACGCCCGGCGACCGGGTGTTCCGCGGCCTGCTGCGCGCGGCCGGCCTCTCGGTCTTCGCCATCATGGGGCTGATCGCGTTCTTCCTGCTGCTGCGCGGTTCGGACGCGCTGACCGAGGTCGGCTGGTCCTTCCTCACCGAGCAGAAGTGGCAGACCCAGGCGCACAACTTCGGCATCGCCGCCGTGCTGCCCAACGGTCTGCTGATCGCCCTGATCGCCCTCGTCATCGCGGTGCCGGTGGCGCTCACGGCGGCGGTCTTCATCTCCGAGTACGCGCCGCAGCGGCTGCGGGCCACACTGGTCTCGCTGGTCGACCTGATGGCGGCGATCCCCAGCATCGTCTACGGCCTCTGGGGGCTGTTCTTCCTCCAGCCGAGGATCATCGGCTTCGTCCGCTGGCTGGCCAACCACCTCGGTGACGCCATCCCCTTCCTCAAGGTGCGCACCGGCGACATCGGCACCTCGTACACCTCCTCGACCTTCATCGCGGGCGTGGTCGTCTCCCTGATGATCATCCCGATCGTCACCTCGCTGAGCCGGGAGGTCTTCTCGCAGGCCCCGCAGGGCGAGCGGGAGGGCGCCTACGCGCTGGGCTCCACCCGCTGGGGGATGGTGCGCACGGTGGTGCTGCCGTTCGGCAAGGGCGGTGTGATCGGCGCGGTGATGCTCGGCTTCGGGCGCGCGATGGGCGAGACCATCGCCGTCGCGCTGATCATCTCGCCCAACTTCAAGACGATCACGCACATCCTGGAGAACGGCGCCAACTCGATCTCCGCGCTGATCGCCCTGCGCTTCGGGGAGTCGGACACCCTCTCGCTCTCCGCCCTGATGGCGGCGGGACTGGTGCTCTTCGCGCTCACCCTGCTGGTCAACCTGGCGGCCGGCTTCGTGATCAACCGGTCCCGCTCCGGCTCGGCCACGGCGGACTGACGATGACTCAACTGTCTGACGCCCGCCTCCCGCTGCCGCCCGCCCGTGAAGGGACGACCCGATGACCACGCTCGACCTGCCACCCGTCACGGCGCCCGCGCCGGCCGGCGTCCCGTCGGCGCCGGAGCCGCCCCGCCCGGAGAAGCGGGTGAAGCTCGGCGGGGTCACCCGCGAGGACGTGTTCACGCTGGCCGGCTCCGTCGTCGGTTCGCTGGCGCTCGACTGGATGCTGTACGAGCGGATCCTGCCGTTCAGCGGCGCGCTCGGCTTCCTGGTCTGCTGGTATCTGCTCTTCCTGGTCGGCTACTTCGCCCTCGGCCGGCTCCAGTGGGGGTCGCTGATGGTGCGCGAGCGCCTGGTCTCGGTGGTCGCCTGGAGCTCCGGCCTGCTGGTGGTGGCGCTGATCGCCGACCAGATCGGCTACGTGCTGCTGCGCGGCCTGGAGGCGGCGAAGCACCTCAACTTCTTCACCGAGTCGATGGACCACACCGCCGCGCTCTCCCCGATCACCTCGGGCGGCGCGCTCAACGCGGTGGTCGGCTCGCTCGAACAGCTCGGCCTGGCCACGCTGTTCGCCGTTCCGCTGGGGATCGCGGCGGCCGTCTTCATGTCCGAGGTCGGCGGCCGGATGGCCCGCCCGGTACGGACCCTGGTCGAGGCGATGACCGCGCTGCCGTCGATCGTCGCCGGGCTCTTCATCCTCGGCATCGTGATCCTCACCTTCGGCTTCGAGAAGAGCGGGTTCGCCGCGTCGCTCGCGCTCACCGTGATGATGATGCCGATCGTCACCCGCGCCGCCGAGGTGGTCATCCGACTGGTGCCGGGCACGCTGCGCGAGGCGTCCTACGCGCTCGGGGGCAGCCAGTGGCGCACCGTGTGGAACGTGGTGCTGCCCACCGCCCGGCCCGGCCTGGTCACGGCGGTGGTGCTCGGCATGGCGCGCGGCGTCGGTGAGACCTCGCCGGTGCTGCTGACCTCCGGCTTCACCTCGCAGTTCAACGGCAACCCGTTCAGCGAGCACCAGGTGTCGCTGCCGCTCTACATCTGGAACTACGTCAAGCAGCCCTACCCGGAGATGGTCGCCCGGGCGTTCGCCGCCGCGCTGACCCTGATGGCCGTGGTGCTGATCCTCTTCGTCACCGCGCGGGTGCTCGGCGGCCGGCGCCCCGGGCAGTTGACGCGACGTCAGAAGCGCCGGATCGAGCGCGGCGCCCGCCGCGCCGAGACCGCGGCCCGCGCGGTCCCCGCCGTCACCGTCACGACCGCCGCCACCGCCCGTACCGCCACGACCGTACCCGCCGGGGAGCACTGATGTCCCACCCAACCACCCTCCGCACCAGAGGAGTCCCCATGTCGTGGGAGGCCGCAAGCCGACCCGTGGCCCGCACGCTGGCCGTGCTGCTGTCCCTGCTGCTCGCCTCGGCCTCCCTGCTGCTGGGGCAGAGCACCCCGGCGTACGCGGCGGTCGCGCTCAACGCGGACGGCTCCAGCTGGGCCGGCCCGGCCATCGACCAGTGGCGCCAGGACGTCGCGCCGCAGGGCATCCAGATCAACTTCAACCCGATCGGCTCGGCGGCCGGCCGCACCCAGTGGAGCAACGGCCAGGACGACTTCACCGCCTCGGACGTGCCGTTCCGCAGCAAGCAGGACGACGGCATCGGCCAGACCGGGCACAACAGCGGTGTCGGTACTGCCGAGAACCCGCGCTACGGCTACTCCTACGTGCCGGTCACGGCCGGCGGGACGACGTTCATGTACAACCTCGTGGTGGCCGGGAAGCAGGTCCGCGACCTGCGACTCTCCCCGCAGACCATCGTGGACATCTTCACCAACAAGATCACCAACTGGAACGACCCGAAGATCACCGCGGACTACGGCAAGGCCCTGCCCAGCACGCCGATCACCCCCGTGGTCCGCTCCGACGGCTCCGGCGCCACCGCCCAGTTCACCCGCTGGATGAGCCACACGCACCAGGCCCAGTGGGACGAGTACTGCCGCAGCATCAACGGCGTCCCCTGCGGTGACTACACCGAGTTCTTCCCGCCGTCCGGCCGCATGGTCGCCCAGAACGGCTCCGACGTCGTCGCCGGCTACATCAAGGCCCCGTCCGGCCTCGGCACCATCGGCTACGACGAGTACGCCTTCGCCAAGCGCAGCAACTGGCCGGTCGTGAAGGTGCTCAACTCGGCCGGTTACTACTCCCTGCCGACCGCCTCCAACGTCGCCGTCGCGCTCACCGCCGCCAAGATCCGCGGCGTGGACGACAACACCGCGCCGGACGACCCGAACTACCTGCAGCAGAACCTCGACGCCGTCTACACCATGAACGACCCGCGCGCGTACCCGATCTCCAGCTACAGCTATCTGATCGTCCCGCGCGAGAACAGCCTGGAGAAGCTGCCGAAGTTCACCAACGAGAAGGGCAGCGCGCTCAGCCGCTTCCTCTCCTACGTGCTCTGCGAGGGCCAGGGCGAGGCGGACGGCCTCGGCTACTCGCCGATCCCGCGCGGCCTGGTCCGCGGCGGGCTGCTGCAGACCCAGCACATCCCCGGCAACGCCAGCCCGGTCGACCCCAACACCCTCTCCAACTGCGCCAACCCGACCTTCAACTCGGCCGGTGAGCTGACCGTCCTCAAGAACGCCCCGCAGCCCAGCCCGTGCGACAAGGCGGGCGCGCCGCTGAACTGCACCGTGGAGAACGGCAAGCCGGTCGGCAACGGGTCCGGCTCGGGCGGTTCGGCCACGGGCGGCAGCGGTTCCGGTTCGGCCGCGGGCGGTACCGGCGGTACCGGCGGTACCGGTAACGGCAAGACCCCCGGCACCACGGGCGCCGGCTCCGGCGCGGGCGGTACCGGCTCCGGAGCCGGTGGCACCGGTGACGCGGCCGGCCAGCCCGGCGCCGGCGGTGACGCGGCCGCCACCGGGGGCGAGGGCGACCCGACGGCCGAGGACGTCGTCGACCCGCAGACCGGCCAGGTGGTCGCCCGCGGCCGGGGCGGCGTCGCCACCGAGGTCCAGGCGAACGTGGTCGCCGTGGACGGGCGGCCCGAGGACTGGCTGCTGACCACCCTCACCGCGCTCGAACTGCTCGCCGTCGTCGCCGTGCCGCCGCTGCTCGGCCGCCGGCTGCTGCGCCGCCGCAACGCCACCGGCGGCCGGTCATGACGGCCCCGGCACTGGAGAAGCCCGCCGCCCCCGCCCGACCGGCGGCGGCCCCGGCGCCCGCGGCGGCTCCCGCCCCGGCGCCGAAGCCGGACGTGCCGGAGGCCGCCGCCGTGACGCCCGGGCGGCGGCGGTTCCTCCAGGCGGCCTGGGCGGTCAGCCTGCTCGCCGTGCTGGTGACGGGCTTCGTCGGGTACCTCTTCACGCTCTCGCACGTCCAGGAGCGGCACTTCCAGTCCACCGCCTACAAGACCTTCCGGGACCAGCTGGCCCGGGCGGTCGCCCCCACCGGCGCCGCCGCCGACGGGGACCCGGTGGCGCTGCTCGACATCCCGGCGATCGGCCTGCACCAGGCCGTGGTGGTCGAGGGCACCACCGGCCGGGACCTGATGCGCGGTCCCGGCCACCGCCGGGACACCGCGCTGCCCGGGCAGACCGGCGTGGCCGTGGTGTTCGGCCGCGGGGCGAGCTTCGGGGCGCCGTTCGCCGAGCTGTCCAAGCTGCGGGTCGGCGACAAGATCGAGGCGACCACCGGCCAGGGCAGGTTCACCTACACCGTCAACGTGTACGGCGACGGCGACCACCCGATCAGCGACCCGGTCCGCAACCGGCTGGTGCTGGTCACCGGGGACTCCAACTGGATCCCCGGCTCCACGGTGCTGATCGGCGCCCGGCTGGAGGGCGACCCCGAGGTCAACCCCGGCGGCCGGCCCGCCACCGTCCCGTACGACAAGGCGCTGGCCGCGGACAAGGGCGCGCTGGCCACGCTGCAGCTGTGGATGCTCGGCCTGCTCGGCGCGGTGGTGGCCGCCACCGTACTGGCCCGGCGCTGGCACCGCTCGGCCGCCTATCTGAGCCTCGCGCCGGTCGTCGGCGCGCTGCTCTGGGCCGTGTACGAGAACGCCGCCGCCCTGCTGCCCAACCTCTACTGACGCGCGCCCGGAGGACCGTACCGATGACGGACGTACCGATGACGGAAGTACCGATGACCGACGCACCGATGACCGACGCACCGAACCCGACCGGCGGACCGCACCAGGGCGCCGTGCCCCACCCGGTGGACCGGGCCGGGTACGCCCGGGCCGGCGACGCCGAGACCACCCTCACCCTGCCGCCCGTCCCGGCGGCCGACCTGTCGGCGGGCCCGGGCCAGGAGGGGCTGGCCGGGCTGGAGACCAGGGACGTCTCCGCCTGGTTCGGCTCGCACAAGGTGCTGGAGCGGGTCTCGCTCGCCATGCCGGCCGGGGAGGTCACCGCGCTGATCGGTCCGTCCGGTTGCGGCAAGTCCACCTACCTGCGGATCCTCAACCGGATGCACGAGATGGTGCGCGGCGCCGCGCTCGCCGGCGAGGTGCTGCTGGACGGCGACGACGTGTACCGGCCCGGGCGGCGGCCCGCCGAGGTGCGGCGCCGGATCGGGATGGTGTTCCAGCGGCCGAACCCGTTCCCGGCGATGTCCATCCAGGACAACGTCGCCAGCGGGCTGAAGCTGGCCGGGATCAAGGTCTCCAAGGACGAGCGCGAGCACCTGGTGGAGTCCAGCCTGCGCCGGGCCGGGCTCTGGGACGAGGTCTCCACCCGGCTGCACACCCCCGGCGGTGCGCTCTCCGGCGGTCAGCAGCAACGTCTGTGCATCGCAAGGTCGTTGGCGGTCTCGCCGGACATCCTGCTGATGGACGAGCCGTGTTCGGCGCTCGACCCGACGTCCACCCGGCGGGTCGAGGAGACCATCGCCGAGCTGCGGGGGCGGCTCACCATCGTGATCGTCACCCACAACATGCAGCAGGCGCAGCGGGTTTCGCAGTCCTGCGCGTTCTTCCTGGCCACCCACGACACTCCGGGCCGGATCGTCGAGGCCGGGCCGACCGGGCAGCTGTTCGGCAGCCCGCGCGACCAGCGGACCTCGGACTACGTCAACGGCCGCTTTGGCTAAGGGGCTTGATGGCCGGAGCGGCTGCTGGGCCCTGGGGCTACGCCTCGGGGCCCAGCAGCCGTTCCAGCACCGCCGCGACGCCGTCCTGCTCGTTGCTCACCGTGTGCAGCGGCACCGCCGCCAGCACCTGCGGGTGCGCGTTGGCGACGGCGTACGCGGTGCCGGCCCAGGCCAGCATCTCCAGGTCGTTCGGCATGTCGCCGAAGGCCACCACCTCGCTCCGGTCGATCCCGCGCCCGGCGCACCAGTGGGCCAGCGTGCTGGCCTTGGTGACGCCGGGCGCGCTGATCTCCAGCAGCGGGATCGGGGCGGAGCGGGTGATCTCCGCCAGGTGCCCGGCCGCCTCCCGGGCCTCGCCGAGCAGCTTGTCCGGGTCGAGGTCCGGGTGCTTGGCGAGCAGCTTGAACAGGCCGCGCACCGGGCCGCCGGTGCCCAGCAGCTCCTCCGCCGGGCCGACCGGATGGTTCTCGTCCTGGCCCCACATCCGCACCTCGTAGCCGGGCTCACGGGCGAACCCGGCCGGGTACTCGAAGGCGAACGCGGTGCCGGGCAGCTTGGCCCGCAGCGCCGCCACGACGGCGAGCGCGTCCTCGGCGGAGAGCGGGAAGGACTCCAGCAGCTCGCCGCGCCGGACGTCCACCACCGCGCCGCCGTTCGAACAGATCGCCACCCCGTGGCCGCCGATGTGCGGGCTGACCTGCTGCATCCAGCGCGGCGGGCGGCCGGTGACGAACACCACCTGGATCCCGGCCGCCTCGGCCGCCGCGAGGGCGGCGGCGGTGCGCTCGGTGACGGTGCCGCCGGAGCACAGCAGGGTGCCGTCCAGGTCGGTGGCGATCAGACGGGTGGCGGCAACGGGGCGGGGCGGCATCGGCTGGCTGGTCACCGCTCCATCTTCGCCTACCGCCGTCGGGAGGTCACCGCCGAGGCGGCGGCCTCCCGACGCCCCGAGGCCTGCCTCAGACGACGACCTTGAGGGTCACCGCCGCGGTGTGCAGGGTGCCACCGGTGCGGAACTGCAGGAACAGCCGCCAGTCGCCGGCCGCGGGCAGTTCGGCGTGGAACGCCAGGGTCGGGCCGCCGGTGCCGCCCGGCTCGGCCCCGGCCTCGGGGTGGAGGTGGGCGAAGGCCTGGTCGCCGGTGTGGAAGGCGGTCAGGTGGGCGAAGGTGTCGAGGTACGGCTGGAGGTCGGTGACCGGCTTGCCGTCCCGGCTGACGGTGACCTTCAGCTCGCCGGCCCGCCCGGCCACGGGGGTGCCCTCGACGGCGACGGTGTAGCCGTCCACGGTCGCGGTGCCGGTGGTGGTGCCGGTGGTGGCGGGCGGCTCGGCGGCCGTCGCCGAGCCGTCGCCGGGGACGGTCACGGGGCGGCTGAGCACCAGACCGGTGCCCTTTCCGGCGCCGCTGTCCGGGATGAACGAGGCGTAGACCCGCCAGTCGCCGGGGGCGAGTGCGGTCAGCGGGGCCGTCCAGGTGCCGTCGGCGGCCATCTCGGGGTGCAGGTGCTGGAAGCCGGTCAGGTCGGAGCGGATCGCGTAGGCGTGCATCCGCATGGTCTGGTCGGTCTGGTAGGCGGTGACGGGGCTGCCGTCCGGGCCGGTGACGGTGAACCGGTACTCGGTGGGTGTGCCGGCGGGGAGTGTCCCGGTGGCGGGGTCGAGGCGGTAGCCGTTCTGCTCGGCGGCGAGACCGGGGGCGTTCGCGGAGCCGGGTGTGGCGGTGGTCCCGGCCGCGGTGGCCGAGTCGGCGCCGGGCGGCTGGTGGCCCTGATGGCCGCCGCTGGGGGAGGCGGCCGGCGTGGCGGTGCTCGCGCCGTGGTCCATCCCGCTCATCCCGTTCGCCCCGCCCGTTCCGGCGGAGCCGCAGGCGGTCAGGGCGGCCGCGAGGACGGCGGCGCCGGCGGTGAGAGCGAGGGTGCGGGTGCGGTGACGGGGGGTGGGAGTCATGTCGGTCGGTGTCTTCCGGTGGGTACGGGCAGGACGCGGCGCGCCCGGCCTCCCCGCGTTCGGCGGTGGAGCCCGGCGCGGGCCCGGTCAGGTCCGTGCGACGCACACCCGGAGGAGCAGCCGCCGCCCGGCGGCGGGTGGTGCCCGTGGGCCGCCGGTCCGCCGCCCGCGCGGGTCGGCGGCGACCCGGACGGCGAGCAGCGGGGCGAACGCCCCGGCGGCGAGCGGCGCGGCGGCGGGCAGCCCGGCGCCGTCCCGGTCCCGGGTGGACACGCAGGAGACGGCCTGCGGATCACTGCCGCGCGCCCGGTGGCCGTCCAGGGCGGGGGCGTCGTGGTGCGGGCCGGCCGCCGCCATCGCGACCGCCGCTGCCCCGGGTTCGTGGCAGCCGCCCGCCGAGGTGGGGGAGCCGTGCATCAGGAACAGCCCGGCCAGGAGCGCGCCGAGCACCAGCAGCCGGGCCATCGCCCCGCCGCTCTCCCCGCCGCTCGGCCGTCCGCTCGGCCGTCCGCTCGGCCGTCCGCTCCCGTGCCCGTCCGCCGTCACGGGCCGGAGAATACCCCCTGCCCGTATCTGTTTCCGGTAAGTGCCGTGCCGTGCGGCGCGTTTCGGCCCCGGATACGACGTTTCCAGCCGATTCGCACCCGATCGGGGTGTCCCGCTTCCCCCGCACGGGCAGAACTGCCATGGCCACCCCGTCGGCAGGAAGAGCCATGCCAACTCGCCAGCTTCGAGACGAGCGCCCACCGACCACCCCGGACGACACCCGCGACGCGCGCGAACCGGTCCTGATCGGCGACGTCATCTTCGCCGCCCTCGCCGACATCGCCCGCCGCACCCCCGAGGCCCCGCCCCGCTTCCCGGCCCAGCGCACCCGCCCGCACCCGTAGCCGGGCCTTCCTGTGCGCCGCGCACCCGCCGGCCCCGGGACCGGTCGGGGCGGCGGTCCGGTCCGCGGTCCGGCAGTTCGGGACCGGAGGCCTCAGTAGGAGACTTCGACGACCGCCCGGTGGGTGCGCCGGTCGCCCACGCCGGTGAGCAGGTAGTGGGCGAGGTCGGCGCGGGAGAGCGAGGTGGCGGCGGTCAGATGGGCGTTCTCCGCCGTCCGGTAGCGGCGGGTGAGCGGTCCGTCGGTGAGCATCGGCGGCCGGACGACCGTCCACGCGGTGTCGTCGGTCCTGACCACGGCCTCCATCCGGGCCATGTCGGCGTAGCCGTGGCGGTAGAGCCGCTGGATCACCAGCCTGGTGACCAGCCGCTGGGCGAGCGGGATGCCGGGGTCGGTCTCCAGACCGGCGGAGGACAGACAGAGCAGGCGGCTCACCCCGGCTTCGTGCATGGCGGCGAGGATGTTCAGGGTGCCCTGCGAGTAGACCGTCGTGGGGCGCCGGCGGTCGGTGCTGCCGAGGCAGGACAGGACGGCATCGTGTCCGGCGAGGGCCGAACGCCAGCCCGCCGCGTCGAGGACGTCACCGCGCAGGACGGTCAGTGGCCCGTCGGCCTTCCGGGAGGCGGGGGCGGGGACGCGGCCGGGGTCACGGACGACCGCGGTGACGGCGTGGCCCGCGGCCAGGGCCTGCGCCAGGAGTTGTACGCCGGTGCCTCCGGTGGCACCGAAGACCAGCAGTTTCCTGGCCCGACCGGCGGCCGTGGCCGTGACCTGGTCCGTGGCCTGGTTTGCGGCCTGGTCCGTGGCCTGGTCCGTGGTCGTCTCATCCCTCGCGGTCATGTCGTCCCTCCGTCCGCACACGCTGCCGGGGCAGCAGGAACCCGGCGGCGATCAGCCAGGCCAGGCCGGTGAAGCGGGCAATCGGCAGCAGCACGGCCGCGCCGTCGACCAGCAGGGTGAGGGCGGCCAGTTCGGCGACGGCGGCCACGACCAGACCGGCCAGTGCCAGCCGGCGCGGCAGCAGGCGGGCGAGGAGACCGGGTACGGCGATCCCGGCGACGAGCAGACCGAGCGGCACCACGTGCCCGGGCCCGCCGGTGGCGAAGGCCAGGTACTGCAGCGCCCGGACGAGCGCGGGCTGGTCGAGCACCTCGGGCCGGGAGAGCGCCCAGGTGACCAGTCCGCAGCAGGCCAGGAAGGCCGATGCGAGCACGCCGCCGGTCAGGGCGATGGTCGCGCCCGGGGCGCGGACGCCGAGTCGGTGCAGTCGCGCGGAGACGGTCGCGGCATAGACGGCGAGCGGGATCGCGGCCGCGAACTGCAGGGCGCCGGAGGCCTGGACGGCGCCGTGGTGGTCGCGGAAGTAGGCCACGATCTCGTCGGTGCGGCCGAACGGCGAGGGGAACGGATGACCGTCGGCCAGCAGGGTGCTGATGATCAGGCCGGCCAGGAACAGCGCGGTGAACACCACGGCGAGCACACCCGGTGGGGGCCCGCCCTGGGCCTGTCGTCGTGCTGGAGGAGAGACAGCGGCGATGGTCATGCGATCACCCGCCCGCCGGACAGGTCGAGCGTGGCTCCGGTGACCCAGGACGCGGCGTCGGAGGCGAGGTAGAGCACCGCCTGTGCGACGTCCTCGGGCCGCCCGAGCCGGCCGAGCGGGAACATGCCGGCCAGGCCGGTCAACTGCTCGTCGGACATGGACTGTCGCATCCGTTCGTTGAGTACCGCCGACGGCGCCAGGCAGTTGACCCGTACGCCGTGGCGGCCGACTTCGTTGGCCAGATGCCGGGCGAACATCAGCACGCCGGCCTTCGCGGCGGCGTAGGCGGCGTTCGATCCGCCGGGGTGGCGGCCGGCGGTGGAGGACATCATGACCACCGTGCCCGACCTCCGTTCGATCATGGCCGGCAGGAAGGCGGACACCGTCAGATACACCGATGTCAGGTCGGACGCGATGGCGGCGTTCCACACGTCGGGTGTCAGCCGCGCGGTCGGTACGGGCCGGCCCTGGCCGCCCGCGAAGGGGGCGAGGATGTCGACCGGGCCCAACTCGCGCTCGATGACGGCGCGGAGCCGCCCGGCCGTGTCCGGCTCGGTCACGTCCCCCGGCGCAGGAACGGCGTGCCCGCCGTCCTCGGTGATCGACCGGACGACGGCCTCGATCGCCGTCTCGTCCCGCCCGTTGACCGCGACCTTCACCCCGTTGGCCGCCAGGGCCCGGCACGTCGTCGCGCCGATGCCGCGCGATCCGCCGGTGACGAGAGCGACCTTGCCGTCGAGATCCGGGTGGCGGGGCCAGCTGTCGCCGGTACGTGGTGATTCCATGGGAATATCCGTTCTCTCGACTGAACAGTTCACAGTGGAGAATCATTTAGCTTTCCGTACCATAGCCCCGTGAGCAGTGCGTGGCAACCAGACCAGGACTCCGGCCCGCCGGCCCCGCGCCCCGGGGGCGGAGCGGCGTTCCTCCTCGCCCAGATCGGGGCGCACGCCGCCGCGCGGTTCGCCGAACGGGTCGCCGAACTCGGCCTGACCCCACCGGACATCGGGCTGCTGCGGATGATCGCGGGCAAGCCGGGCCGCAGCCAGCGATCGCTGGCGACCGACCTCGGGGTGGTGCCCAGCCGTGTCGTCGCCCTGATCGACAACCTGGACCGCAAGGGACTGGTGGAACGGCGGCGCAGCACCGAGGACCGCCGCAACCACGAGCTGTACCTGTCCGACGAAGGCCGCCGCGTGCTCGGCGGCGTGGGGAAGGTCGCCGCCGAGCACGAGGACGCCCTCCTCGCCGCCCTCGACGAGGGCGACCGGGCGCAGCTGGCCCGGCTGCTCGACACCGTCGCCCGCCAGCAGGGCCTCACCTCCGGCGTCCACCCCGGCTACCGCCACCTGCCCCCGGGCCGTCGCGGCCGAGCCTGACAGGGGGCGTCGCTCCGGCACGGCCGCGCCCGGAACGGTGTCACTCCGTGTGAGCGCACTCTTGGCGGACGTCACCGCGCGGCCGCCCGCGGGCCTGCCTAGCGTGACGTCATGAGCAACGTCGGATCAGGGTCGCCCGGGACGAACTCCGGTCGGGCCGTGCCGCGGTAGCGCTTTCACCGCTCGGTGCTCCTGGTGCGCCGATGCGGCCGGGAGGCACGTGCGGCGGCGTCGGCGGAGTCCGTTCCGTCCGCAGACGTCCCCTACTCGATGTCCAGGAGGCTTCACGTGAGAGTTCGAGTCCGCACCCGCCTGACGACGATGGCCGCGGTGGTGGTCGCCATGGCGGCCGGCACGGCCACGGCCACCCCGGCGGGCGCCCGCGAGCCGTTCGTCGGTCCGCTGAACACCGTGTCGCCCATCGCTTCGACAGTCCCGGCCAACGGCGATCTGAACCCCTACGGCACGGCGGTCGTCCAGCACAGCGCCGGTGACCTGCACCGGGGCAATGTGCTGGTCAGCAACTTCAACAACAGCCTCAACCAGCAGGGCACCGGCACCACGCTGGTCCAGGTGAGTCCCGACGGCACCGCGCGGCAATTCGCCGAGATCGATCCCGCCCGCCTGCCCGGCCCCTGCCCGGGTGGTGTCGGGCTCACCACCGCGCTGTCCGTCCTCCCCGGCGGATGGGTGGTGGTCGGCAGCCTGCCCACGGCCGACGGCACCTCGGCCACCGCCCGGGCGGGTTGCCTGCTGGTTCTGGACAGCCACGGCACGGTGCGCGAGACCTTCGCCGGTGAAGGCATCAACGGCCCGTGGGACATGACCTCGGTGAGCCACGGGGACAGGACCGAACTGTTCGTGACCAACGTGCTCAACGGCACGGTGGCCGGCGGCGGCAACGACGTGAATCAGGGCACCGTGCTGCGGATCACCCTGGACACCGGGCGCGCCGGGGAGCCGCCCTGCCGGTTGGCGACCACCAGGATCGGCTCCGGATTCACCGAACGCACCGATCCGGCGGCCCTGGTGATCGGCCCGACCGGCGTCGGACTCGGCCAGGACGGCACCCTCTACGTGGCCGACACCGCCGGCAACCGGATCACCGCGATCCCGGACGCACTGACCCGCGACTCCGACGCGGGTACCGGCCGGGAAGTGACCGCGGGCGGCAGGCTGAACGGCCCGCTCGGCCTGGCGATCGCACCCGGGGGCGACATCCTCACGGTGAACGCCGGCGACGGCAACCTCGTGGAGACCACCCCGCGCGGCGCCCAGGTGGCATTCCGCCGACTCGACGCAAGCGGCAACCCTCCGGGGGCCGGTGCGCTCTTCGGCCTCGCCGTGGACCTGGACAAGGACGCCGTCTACTTCGTCGACGACGCGACCAACCAGCTGGACGTACTGCACTGATCCCACCCTGACCCCCGGCAACGCCGGACGGAGGCGGTGCGTGGCAGTCGTGCGCGAGCGTGGCCCCGGTCCGGCGAGACCGGGCGAGTGCGCACGGCTGCCTCAAGGCGGCTGTCCACACGGCGCCCGTCGGATCCGGCGGGCGACCGCCCCGGCGCCGTGGCCGGAGACGCTGCCCGAGAGCTTCTTCACGCATTGACCTGGGTCGATCCGCTCCCGAGCAGCGCCCCGAGCAGCGCCCGGAGCGGCGTCAGAAGGGGCTCATCTCATCCAGGACCCGCTCCGCAAGCTCGATGATCGCCTTGACTTTCGGGGCGTCGTCAGCCACATCCTGGGCTTCGATCTCGGGCGAGTCCAGATCCGCGTACTCCGCCTGGTTCCGACGTCGGCGCATACGGTCAAAGGGCCTGAGAGCTGCCCCGAGGGGCGGCCCTGCTGCCATTTCATCCCCTACTTGCCCTGAAAGGCAGTACGCAGGAGTGGCAGCAGCGCTGGCGGAGGAGCTTGCATAGATTGAAGAGCAGCTTGCGACTTATGCAAGTACCTACTCTGAGTATCGCAATTCGCTCCTATGGGTGATCGGGTTGACGCGGCACGCGCCGCGCCCTGGTGAGCTTCCGTTGTCGGCCGCCCGCGGCGAGTTCGCCGAGGCGCTCGCCGACCACGGAAACGCCGGGGCGGGGCTCCTGGGCGTAGTACCAGGGCTTCCGCCGACGCAACAGCTCCTCGCCGTCCTCGCCCCAGGTGAATCCGGGCTTCCGCAGCAGCTTCCGGAACACCGCGTCGACCGTCTCCGGGTGGGCGGCGGCCAGTCGGTGGATCGGCAGGGGCGCGATCGACTCCTCGCGCAGGTAGGTGCGCAGCACGTCCTGGTGCTGCCTACGGCCCGCGAGGACCGGGTCGGCGAAGAGGTCCCGCAGCATCCCGTAGTCGGCGTAGAAGTTGAGTCCGTCGACCTCGTCGTAGATGACGCCGACCGTGTCCGAGTCCGCGAGGGACTGCGGCAGTTCGAAGGCCGGCAGATCGATTCCTGGCAACCGCCTGCCCCGGGCGCGGTCGGGCCGCTCGGCGACGGCGGCCTCCTGCCGGTGCCGGTAGTAGGCGTTGAGCCGCTCCTCGGCCTCGGCAGGGGGAAGAACCAGTTCGTCGCTGCCGCAGAACTCGATGAACGCCGCCCGGTCCTCCCGCATCGACGCCCATCCCTGCTCGATCTTCTCGGGGTTGCGGAAGACCAGTTCAGGGTGGTTCGTCGCCAGTTGGAGTGCGGCCCGGGCGATCTCGGTGGCGCTGGACTTCGGGTAGGACGACATCGCCCCCGAGATCAGCCACGCGGCGTCGGCCGAGTGGACGGGCACCAGGCAGGCAAGGAGGAATCCTCCTTTGGACACTCCGCGGAAGGCCGCCTGCCCGACGTTCGAGTACGTGCGGTACTCCAGGTCGTCGACCAGGTTCAGCAGGACGACGGCTTCCCCGTCCTTGCGCCGGATCTCGAAGACGCCCTCGACCGGGTCACGCCAGCCGAGCAGCATCTCCCGGTCGGCCTCGCTCAAGTCCCGCCGCCCGGCGACGAATCGGTCCACCACGGTCGAACCGTCCGGCAGGCGGTACCGCAGGATGAAGTGGTCGATGATCCGGATGGCCTCACCCTCGTCCAGCAGCCGCTCAGGGCCCGCGGCCTCCAGCAGAAGGGGAGTCAACCACCGGTCGAAGCGCGCGCTCTGCGCGAAGGCGACCAGCTCCCCCTTCAACTCGGCACTGCGCTCGATGAGATCGGTGAGCGAGCGCTCGCCGTGATCCGCGCCCCGAACGGCAATCGCCATGTCCTGTCTCTCCCCGCGAGCCAGTTCTGAAGTGATGTGTGAGCTGCTCGGCATCAGCCGGCCCAGTGTCGGTAGGCGTCGATCCACTCGGCGCCGTCCGGGGCAGGTGTCGGCATCGGCAGCTCCAGGATCCCGATCTTCTGTCGAACGGGGCCGCGAGAGCACAGGGCGACGATCCGGCCGTCCGGCGTGAGGTCGACGCCGCGCACGGTCACGTCGATGCCGAGAACTGTCGCGCTGAACGGCACCGCGAGGTTCTCCTCGATCATGGTGAACAGCCCGGTCAGTTGTTCGTCCTCACCGTAGGCGTCAACGGTGGCTTCATCGATCATGGCCTCAAGCTCGGCTTTGCCCAGTCCCATGGCGCCACGTTAACGGTCGTCCAGGCGTCGTCGCCGCGGGTTGCTCGAAGCCTCACCTGCCGGAGCGAACGCGCAGGGTCGATCGCATGCGCTTGAGCACGGTGATCCTCCCCAACCACCGGTGGAGCGAGGGGCAGAAGATCTGGCGGCGGGCCGAGGAACTCGGGTTCCACGCCGCGTACACCTATGACCGCCTGTCGTGGCGGTCGTTCCGGGACGAGCCCTGGTTCGGGGCGGTGCCGACGCTGACGGCGGCGGCCACGGCGACCGAGCGGCTGCGGCTCGGGACGCTGGTGACCTCGGTCAAGCCTCGTTCACCCATCGCAGCCTGACCTGCGAGAACGCGACGTCGGGGTCGAGGAGAGGTGATGAAGGCGGCAGATCGGCTCGACCTGTCCTGTATCGGCAGCGCGATCAGTGGACGTCGCGGCAGTGTTCGGCGGCCCGGTGGCCGCCCCCGGACACGGTGGCCAGCGGCCTTCGCGGAGAACAGACGACGGTGTACTGCGGGGGCAGGCTATCGCCATCGCCTCGGACAGTGGCGGCGGATCAGGGGTACTGCGCTCGATCGGGTTGATCGGTGCGGGGGCTGTGCCGCAGCCCCGGGCGAGGACCGGGTTGGCGGACCGCAGCAGGTACTCGCGCAGGTGCGGGAGGAGTATCTCGCCGGCGGCCCGTGGGGCAGCCGGGTGGGGTACCGGTCGCTGCGCGAGCTTGCCGGCTCCGCTGCCTTACGCAGCGTGATCACTCTCTGACCGTGAGGCGATATATGCATTACGCGCATGATATTCTGCGCGTAATGAAGCCTTCCGCACCCTCTCTGCTCCCCCTGTTCCGGTCTCAGCTGCAGGGAGACCTGTTGGCGCTCACTCTGCTGAGCCCGGAGCGCAGTTGGACGCTCATCGAACTGGCCAAGGCGCTGGACGTCTCACACACGGCGGTGCTCAGAGAGGTGGACAGGCTGATCGGCGCTGAGATCCTCACAGGGAAGCGGCTCGGCCGTACCCGGATCATCAGTGCTCGAACGGACACCCTGCTGTATCGACCGCTGTGCGACCTGCTGCTCGTGACATACGGGCCAGTGCCTCGACTCACGATGATCCTCTCGACTCTCGACGGAGTCGAGGAGGCATACATCTACGGCTCGTGGGCGGCCCGTTACGAGGGGGAGCCCGGTCCGATCCCAGGAGATGTCGATGTCCTGGTCGTCGGGCAGCCCGACCCGGACGAGCTCTTCGACATCGCCGAGCAGGCCTCGCGAGAGCTGCACCGGGAGGTCAACGTCCACCGCGTCTCCCCGCTGGCCTGGGCCTCGGAGAGCGCCGAACCGTTCCTCACCTCGGTCCGCGAGCGACCGTTGGTCCGCCTGACGCTGCACAAGGAGAATGGCGCGTGAACCGCTGGGAACAGGGCCGTGCGACCGTTGACGACCTGATCCAACGACGTGAGGTCGAGAGGGTGCCGGCGTCTGCGGAGCACGCCCAGGCGGAGTTGGCTCAGTCACGGCAGCACCTGGCCTCTGCGAAGCTGCTCCTCGACGTCGACCCGGTCGGCGCGTACAGCCTCGCGTACGACGCCGCGCGCAAGGCGCTTGCCGCGGTCTTGATGAACCAGGGTCTCCGTGCCACGAGCAGGGGTGGCCATGTCGCCGTGTACGAAACGGTGAAGGCGCAGCTCGACCCGCCGTTGGGCGGAGTCCTGCGACCGTTCAGCCGCATGCGGATCCGCCGCAACGAGAGCGAGTACCGGTCTGCCGAAGCCCCGGCCATCACCCCCGAAGAGGTGAGCGGCGATCTGCCGAAGGCGCAGGCGATCATCGATCTTGCCGAGAAGGCGATGCCCCACATGAGCCGCTACTGACCCCTGGGTGCGGCCTGCCTTGATGACCAGGGCCCACGACGACCGCTCCCGTAGGGTCGACGGCATGCGACTGAGTACCGTGATCCTCCCCGTCCACCGGTGGGCCGAAGGACAGAAGACCTGGCGGCGGGCCGAGGAACTCGGGTTCCATGCCGCGTACACCTATGACCACCTGTCGTGGCGGTCGTTCCGGGACGAGCCCTGGTTCGGGGCGGTGCCGACGCTGACGGCGGCGGCCACGGCGACCGAGCGGCTGCGGCTCGGGACGCTGGTGACCTCGCCGAACTTCCGGCATCCGGTGACGCTGGCGAAGGAGGTCGTGTCGTTGGACGATGTGTCGGGCGGACGGCTGACGCTGGGGGTCGGGGCCGGGGGGACGGGGTTCGACGCGACGGCGATGGGGCAGGAGGCGTGGTCGCCGAGGGAGCGGGCGGACCGGTTCGGGGAGTTCCTGCCGTTGCTGGACAAGCTGTTGCGGCAGGATGCGACGACCGAGGCGGGGGCGTACTACTCGGCGGTCGAGGTGCGGAACATCCCCGGGTGCGCGCAGACGCCGCGGGTGCCGTTCTATGTGGCGGCGACCGGGCCGCGCGGGCTGAAGCTGGCGGCGGAGTACGGGCAGGGCTGGGTGACGTACGGGGACCCGAAGGGGCCGGCGGACGTGCCGGTGGAGCAGGCGCCCGCAGTGATCGCCCAGCAGATCGGGAAGCTGACGGTGGCGTGCGAGGCGGCCGGGCGGGACGTGGGCGAGCTGGAGAAGGTGCTGCTCCAGGGCTCGACGGCGGAGAAACCGCTGGAGTCCCTGGGTGCCTTCGTCGACTGGGCGGGCACGTACCAGGAGTTGGGCATCACGGAGTTGGTGATCCACTGGCCGGTGCCGGACTCGATCTTCGCGAGTGACCTGGCCGTCTTCGAGCGGATCGCCACCGAGGGCCTGGCGCAGTTGGGCTGACGGGACGCGGTCGGTGTGTTCGGCGCGCTCGGCAGGGCCGTCGGGCCGGTCGGACGCGGCGGCTCCCGAACCGCGGCCCCGATCCGGCGCGGCGGCCCGTTGCGGTTAGATCACGACGTGTCCGTTTGATTGATCATTGGGCGGGAGTGTGGTGATTCATTTTGTTGGCAGAGGTGTGGACCGGCTCTCATAATTGCAGGTGAGACGCGTGACGGTCGGCCTGGAGAGCCACGGGGGGTGGCTCGCGAGGGGCCCGTGCGCGATATTCCACTTTCCCCGGGGGGAGTTCCTTGTCCGCGCCCGAAAACGTGCCGCCCGCCGCAGATCCGGTGAACGGTGCCGTGCCCGCGCCCGTGCCCGATCTCGCCAAGACCGCTGTCGAGCCCGCCACTGAGCCTGCGGCCGTCGAGCCCGCGCCTGCCGTCGAGCCCGCGCCTGCCGTCGAGCCCGCTACCGCCGAGCCCGCTACCGCCAAGCCCGTGCCTGCCGCCGAACCCGTCGCCGCGCCCGCGCGCAGGCTGCCGCGCGCCGTCGGCGTGGCCCTCGCCACGGCCGGCCTGCTCGCCGTCACGGCGACCAGCGCGGCCGTCACCGTGGCCGTCGGGAAGCCGGAGTCCCGGCCGGCCGTCGTGGCCGGACCGACCGGCACGGCGGCCGCGGGCGTGTCACCGACCGCCTCGCCGAGCCCGAGTGCGTCCGCCACCGCGTCCGCCGTGCCGACCGAGGTACCGGCCGTCCCGCCCGCGCCCAAGCCGACGAGCACCGTCAAGGGCAGCGTCAACGGCGGCAAGCACGAGGGCGATCTGCGCTACTTCCTGCTCCCGATCCCGGACGGTGGCGAGTCGTACGGGCCGGTCGACGGTGCGACCCTGACCGACGACGAGGTCTCGGAGATGTTCGGCAACCAGGACGGCATCATGCGGATCCTGGGCTCGTACGGGTACAAGGACGCCGCCAGCCGGATGTACCGCACGGCCGACGGGAAGGCCGAAGTCACCGTCACCCTGCTGCACTTCGGTTCCACCCGGGAGGCGGGCGACTTCGCCAAGGGCTACACGATGAAGCAGGACTCGATCGACATCGACGGCGATCCCAACGCCCACGGCTATGTGCACAAGCCCAAGCAGCAGGCGTACACCGGCTCGATGACCGGCATCTCCAGCCAGGGCGACGTCCAGTACACGATCGACGTCGAAGTGAAGGGCACTCCGGACAAGGCACTGCTGAGCGAGCTGATGAAGCGCCAGCGCGAGTGGCTGTCCTCCGGCGGCTGAACCCCGCCGCCCGTCGTCGACGTCACCTTTCCTTCCTTTCTGGAGCCACTTCGTGACCACCGAATCCGTGGAGCCGTCGCCCGCCGACGCGCCTCCGGCGGCCGTTCCGCCCGTACCGCCCCCGGCCGCGCCCGGGGTGCCCGAGGCGCCCGCCGTGCCGCCCGCCCCGCCTGTAGTGCCGCCCGCCCCGCCTGTAGTGCCGGCCGTCCCGCCGCTGCCCGAGGCCGTCGCCCCGGAGGCCGTCGCGCCGGACACGGCCCAGGACGCGGCCCCGGACGCCGCCCTGCCCGTCGACGCCGCCCTGCCCGCCGACGCGGTCCCGCCGGTGCGCGCCCCGCGCCGTCCCCGGCCGGTGCTGCTGCTGGTGTCCGCCCTGCTGCTCGGCACGGTGGTCGGCGGTGCCGTCGGGTACGCGATTCAGGCGAACCGCCCGCCGACCCCGCTGCCGCCGATCCAGGTCGCGCTGCCCTCCTACCCGGCCGAGGCGGCGGACCCGGCGGCCGTCGCCGCGGAGGCGCCGAAGGCGCTGGCCATCGACGGCGACCTGCGGAAGCTGCTGATGACGGCTCCGGACGGCAGCACGGCCTGGGCCGACTACCCGGACCGGCCCAGCTGGATCACCGTCGGCGAACTGGCCGGCCACAGCGGCAGTTCGGCCTCGCTCTTCAAGGCGCTGAACTCCAAGGACTTCCGGCGGGCCGTCGAGGTCGACTGGAAGAAGGACGACCTGAAGGTCCGGGTCACCCTGATCCAGTACGCGGCGGACCGCGCCGCCGAGGCGAAGTCCCGTGCGGCCGGTTACCACCTCACGCCGTTCGCGGAGGGCGCCAACGGCGGCTACCAGGTCGACACCCAGGCCGAGTACTGGGCCGAGACCACCGAGCAGTTCTACTACGGGTCCGCGCTCGCGCAGCGCGGAACCGTGGTGATGGACGTCGAGGTCTTCGGCACGAAGCCGGTGAACCCCGATGTCGTGAAGGACATCGCCAAGCAGCAGTGGGAGCGGCTGGTATGAGCGACAGCACCGTGACCGGGGCCGCGGCCCCCGTGCCGACCGTCGAGCCGACCGCCGCCGTCGAGCCGGCACCGCCCGTCGTGGACGCGCCCGCCGCCGAGGCCGTCACTCCCGAGGCCGTCACTCCCGAGGCCGTCACTCCCGAGGCCGCCGCCCCCTCCCCGGCCCGCCGACGGCTGCTCCGCGCCACCGGCGCGACGGTGGCGGCCGCCCTGGTCGGTGTGGGCATCGGCATCGGCATCATCAAGACCCAGTACGACGACCCGGCTCCCGTCGTCGTCGCCGGGCCGACCACCGCCCCCGCCCCGACCGCCACGCCCACCCCCTTCGGCGCCAAGTCCAACGGCAACCACTTCGGTTCGCTGCGCGACCTGCTGCTGCCCGTCCCGGCCGGCTACGAACTCGGCCCGGACGAGGGCGGCTACGGCAACGACGTCGAGCTGGGCGCGGACGTGCTCTCCGCCGAGCTGGACGACGACCTCCAGCAGATCCCCAAGGAGAAGCGCGACAAGCTGCGCGCGTACTGGGAGAGCCTGCACGTCAAGGCCACCGGCGTGCGCACCTACAAGAACACGGCGGACGACCTCGTCATCGGGATGAAGCTGCGCCAGTTCAACCAGCAGGAGGTGCAGAAGCTGAACGAGTACACCGCCGTCTTCACGGGCGACACCGGTCTCTTCCGCATCGGCCCGCAGATCCCCGGCCACCCCGAGGCGCACTGCTACCTGATGCCCGCTCCGCCGTCCGCGCCGATCGACAACCTGGAGTGCTCGGCCGCCGAGGGCGACCTCCTGGTGGTCATGAGCGCCGAGGGCGTGGCACCGCTGCCCAAGGACAGGATCGTCGCCCTCTTCGTCCAGCAGCTCGACCGCCTCGCCAGCCCGGGAGCGTCCGCATGACCGACAGCGCCACCCCCCACGACAACGCGGCCACTCCCGCCGACGCGCCCCCGGTCGCGCCGGTCGCACCGCCCGCCCCGGTCGCGCCGGTCGTGCCCCCGGCTGCCGAGGTGAACGTCTGGAGCGCCCCGGAGGCGCCACTCCTGCCGCCTCCGCCGGCGGAGACGCCCGAGGAGCGCGCGGCCCGTCGTACCCGCCGGCGCAAGGCGGCGCTGCGCTGGAGCGCGGCCGTCCTGGTGCTGGCCCTCGCCGGTACCGGCGCCGCGGCGGCCGTCACCGCGCCGGACCGCACCGACCTCCCGGGGCTGGCGACCGAGAGCGACGGCCGGTACACCTTCCCGGCGCTGGCCCTGCCGCCGCTGCCGTCCGGCAAGGCCGCGCCCAGTGCCAAGGAGAGCAAGGGCCGGCACGCCGCCGACCTGCGCCATCTGCTCCTGCCCGTCCCCAAGGAGGCCGGTGGCTCCCTGGCGCCGGTGGTCTTCCCGACTCCGACCGCGAGCGCGGGTTCGAGCGCGGGCGCGGATGCGACCGCGAGCCCGTCGGCGAGTCCTTCCGGGACGGCGGCCCCGAGCGCGAGCCCGTCGGCCGGGGGCACCGCCACCACGGCGGCACCGTCCGCCGGTCCGGCCGTCGCCGACTGGGTCGCCTGCGACGCCGCCGCCGCGGACCAGCTGGACCCGGCCAGGACGCGGGCCCTGCTGCTGCAGGACGCCTGCCGGGCGGCCACCGTCCGGGAGTGGACCGCCTCCGACGGCACCCGCACCCAGATCCGGCTGCTCCGCTTCGGCTCCTCGCCCGAGGCCTGGGACGTCTTCGCCGACCTGCGTTCCAACGGCGAGTGGAAGGACCTGCCGGGTCTCAAGACCGGCTCCGCCCAGGGCTGGGACGACGTCTCCGGGGTGGACCGCACCATCCGGGAGAGTCCGGTGATCACCACCAAGTCCCGGACCAACGGATACCTGGCCTACCTGAACGCCGGGGACGTGGTCGGCATCGTCGTGATGACCAACCCCACGGACGGCGTTCCCGAGGCCGCCTTCCGCCAGGTCGTCACCCTCCAGTCCGACCTGCTGGGCTGACGGACCGGCCGCCACCGTGCGACCGGGCCGGTCACTCCACCGTGACCGGCCCGGCCGGCAGCCCGACGGGGGCGGTGCAGCCGAGCGCCCGTTCGGCGGCCCGGCGCGCGAAGTCCACGGCCAGCCCGGCCGTGCGCTGTCGGCCCGGTCCGGCGGCCGTACCGCCGCCGGCCCCGGCCAGCCGTACGGTCGCCAGGTAGTACCAGGTCCGACCGGCGCCCGCGCCGCCCGATCCTGCCACCCCGCCCGACCCCGCCTCGCCGTCCGCGCCGCCCGACCCCGCCGTGCCGTCCGCCGGACCGGTGGCGCAGGTGAAACGGACCACCGCCCCGTCGGCACCCGCCCGGCCGGCGCCGAACGGGCGGAAGTCCGCGCGCGCCGACGCCGCCTCGTCCCTGTCGCGCTCCGCCTCGGTGGCGGCGCCGCGCGCCGTGACGGTGAGCGTCCGCCCGCCCGGGCCGGTCACCACACAGGCCAGTACGGTGGCGGACTTCGCGTCGCCCGGCCGGTACTGGGTCTCGACCCGGACGCGGTGGGTGGCGCCGAGCAGTCCGGTGAAGCCGGGGCCGTCGAGCGCGCCCCGGCACTCGCCGTGCGAGAGGTCGACGGCCGGCGGCCGGTCCTCGACGGCGTCGAGATGGCGGTGCCAGCCGAACAGGCCACCGCCCAGGACCAGCAGCAGCGCGGCCGGGACCGCCAGGACGGAACGACCGGGCCCGTTCATCCGCAGACGTCCTTCCGCTGCTGCGCCAGCGCGTCCCTGGCGACGGACTCGAGCTCGGCCCGACCGACGCGGGCCGCCGCACCGGCGGTGACCTCCAGCCGTACATGGCCGACCGGCTGGTCCTTGCCGGGGCAGTAGTCGGCGACCGCGGCCCCCCGGGCCCAGGAGGCGGAGAGGCTGCCCGCGCCGAAGCCGTGCGCGTCCGGCTGCCCCGCGGCGGCGGGGGAGAGCGCCGCCGAACCCTCGTGCCGGGCCGCTGTGACGGTCAGCGCGGTCCGCCCGTCGACCCGGATCACGCAGGACCGCGGGCCGGGGCCGCCGTAACCGTTCGCCTCCCGCTCCTCCACGTCCTGGGCGCCCGGGGGCAGCAGCCGCCCGAGCGGGGTGCCGTCGCCGGTGGACAGGCCGCAGAGCCGGGCGGCCCGTCCGGGCTCCTCCGCCGGCTGGTGGGCGCGCCAGTCCAGGTAGCCGACCGTCCCGGCGGCCGCGACCGCCAGCCCGAGCGCCACCGGCAGCGCCCGGCCGACCGGCAGCCGCCCGCGCCGCGGCCGCCCACCGGTGCTCACGCGGTCGGGCTCGCCGAACTCCCGCCGCCCGAAGGCGAACTCGTACCACCCGAGGACGAACCCTCGCCGCCCGCAGCCGAGTTCCCGCCGCCCGCCGGAGTGAGCACGGGCTCCCCGGTGGGCCAGTCGACGGGCGCGGTGCAGCCGAGCGGGCCGCGGGCGGCCCGCTGCGCGGTGTCGGCGGCGAGCCGGGCCCAGTGCTCCGGGGTCCACTTGGGGGAGCCGGCCGGATTGGCCTGCCCCGCCGAGGCGTTCGGGCCGACCTGCACGGTGAAGTACAGCCCCTTCTCGCTACCGGAGCGCCGGTAGGTGCCGTCACAGCGGAAGGTGAGCTCGGCCCGCCAGCGGGTGACCTCGCTGCGGTCGCCGAAGCCCAGGGTGAAGACCGGCTCGCCGGGGAGCGGGGCGTTGGCCCTGGGGCCGCCGCCCGGGGTCTCGCTCCCGGCCAGTCGGACGAGCAGGCCCGGCCCCCGCTTGGCGTCGACCGCGCAGTCCAGCAGCTGGAGCCCGGCCTGGCGCTGCGCGTCGAGCTGCTTGTCCAGCTTGTACGCCGCCGAGGCGCCGTCGCTCAGTACGGCCTCGGCGTAGCTCTCGCGGACGACGCCCTCGCAGGCCGTCTTCGCCCCGGCGCTGCTGCCGCCCTCGCCGCCCTCGCCGGTACCGCCGTCGCTGCCGCACCCGGCCAGGGCCAGGGCCAGGGCGGCGGCCACGACCACCGCGGCGGCGGCCGGTCGGCGCTGTTCGCTCATCATCCGGAGACCTTCCCGTTGGAACTCTGGCTGCCCGAGGAGCCGTCGGTGTAGCCGTCGAGCACCCGGTCTCCGGCACTGTCGGCCAGTCGCCGGATGTCGTCGGCGCTGAGGGCCGTCCCGAACGCGGCGTCGGTGACGGCCTGTTTGGCGCCGAGCGCCGCGCTGCCGCGGCCGTCGGCGACGTAGTCGCGGCCCTGTTGCCGGGCCTCCCCGGTGGTGTCGCGCTCGTTGGCCTTGACCACGCTGTCGGTGATCTCCTCGACCAGGAAGTTCGCCACCTCGCCGGCGACCGGCACCTTCTCGGTGACCGCGCCGATCGTGCTGCTGAAGACCGTCTTGGCGTAGCCGGCGTTCTTCTCCAGCGCCTCGTTGTACTCCTTGTCGGAGGCGGCGTGTTCGCTGTGGACTTCGTTGATCCGGGCCTCGTTGAGGATGCCGCTGACCACGCCGCCGGCCCGCGAGGTGGAGTCGATGTCGGCCTCCAGCCGGGCGAAGTCGGTCTGCCCGCTGTCGATGTGGCCGCGGATGACGGCGGTGGAGTAGGCCTGGTTGGCGTTGACGACGGCGCCGTAGGCGTCCGGGTCGCGGCCGAGCGCGTCCAGCAGGCCGCGGACCGGCGCCTCCCTGAGGTTGGCGGGGGCGCCGTTGACCGGCAGGTCGTCCTTGTGCGGGGAGAGCGCGCGCTGGGTGTCGCCGATGTAGTCGGCGGTCATGTGCCCGAGGCTGTCCCGCAGCGGGGCGAACTTGGCGTCCTCGCCCTTGAGATCGTCGAGGACACCGCCGTTGCCGTGGGTGCCGAAGGTCTGCACGACCCGGTTCATCACGTCGGCCTGGTCGGCGGTGTGCTTGGCCGGCGGGCCCGACGGATCGTCGTACGGGCGGCCGGTGGTGGCCGCCTCCAGGGCGTGGCCGAGGGCGTCGGGGCCGCTGTGCATGCCCTGCCGGCGCAGCTCGTTCTTCTGCGAGACGGTGTCCGGCGTGTACTCCTTGTCGTGCGTGAAGTACGTCAGGTAGTCCGCCGGGGTGGTCCTGCCGTTCGGGTTGACGGTGCCGTCGGTGTTGTACGCGGTCGGCCGGTCGTGGAAGAACCTGGTGGCCGCCTCGGGGCTGTGGCCCAGCGCCTCCAGGATCGCTGTGGTCGGCTCGAAGCCCGAACCGCCTTCCGGGCCCAGCAGGTTGTAGCCGCGCCGGTCGCTGCGCGGGCCGAAGACCGGGGCCGGCCAGTACTTCTCGTCGGTGTCCAGCTGGGTGATGTGCTCGGCGATCGGGTTGAGGAAGTGCGGGTCGTAGTCGCCGGTGCGCAGGATGCCGGAGAGCACCTGGTAGCCGTACGGCGCGTAGTCCATGCCGCTTTGGCGGTAGGGCTTGTCCCACATCGTCTCGGAGCCGGCCTTGCGCAGGTCGGCGGCCCACTGGTCGGACAGGTGCGGCTCGTTGGTGGTGCGGGTGGCGGTGGCCAGGTTGAGGCCGAGGTTCTTCTGCAGCTCCTGGTACTGCTTCCACCGGGCGTCGCTCGCGCCGTTGAACTGCTGTTCGTCGCCGACCATGCTGTTCCAGGCCTGTAGCGTCCCCTTGGGGCCGAGGTCCTGGTAGAACCTGGTCGAGAACTTCGGGTCGTTGGCGTTGGCGGCCAACAGGGAGTTGAGCTCGGTGAGTTCGGCATCCGAGATCTTTCCGCCCTTGGCGGCCAGCTGGGCGGCGCGGTCGCCGTCCCCCTCCGGGCCGCCGCCGATGGCCCTGGCGTTGAAGGACTTCACGTTGTCGGTGGCGGTGTCGGAGCCGAGCGCCCAGGCGGCGCGTTCGTCGGCGGCGGTGGCCTCCTGGACGGCCGCGTCGATCGCCTTCCGGGCGGCTTCGGCCTTGCTGCGGTACTCCGCCTGGTAGGCCTGGTTGGCGTCCGGGTCGTGCCGGGTCGCGTGGTCGGCCGGGGGCCAGCTGACGGTGCCGGTGTCGCTGACGGTCAGTCCGGCGGCCCTGGCGTCGGCCACCGCCTTGTCGAGTCTGGACCTGGCGGCCTGGAAGTCCTGGCCGGCGTCCTTGAGGATCGAGGCGATCGCGCCCGCCTCGGTCACGGCGGCGGTCAGCTGTTCGTTGACGCGCTGGAGTTTCGGCCTGGCCTGATCGGCCGAAGGGCCGGTCCAGTTCGCGGAGTCGACCTTGGCGATCACCGCGTTGTCCCAGTCCTGGTCCATCGACCGCAGCTTCTTGACGACGTCCTCCCAGGCGGAGGCGGCGGTGCCGAGGACGTCCAGCTTGGCGGTGCTCAACTCGTGGAAGTCGACCATCTCGTCCGGCCCCCTCAGGCGCTCAGGTCGTGCTTGACGGCCGATTCGTTGCGGCGGTAGTTGCCGGCGGTCTGGTGCAGCGCCTGGGTGAGCTCGCCGATGGTGCCGCCGAGTGCGGCGATCTGCTGGTCCCAGGTGGCGGCGGCGGCCTGGGCGGCCTTGCCGGTACGCCAGTTGGCGAGCGAGGTGGCGACGGTGGCGGTCTCGTCGTCGGCGGACCGGCCGTCGCCGTTCAGCCGCCCGTGGATCTGGTCGGAGGAGCCGGCGGCGGCCTCCAGCGCGTCCGGGTCGACGGTGACGGTGCTCCCGCCGCCGCCCGGGGCGCCGGCCGAGTTGATCCTGGTGTGCGCGGTCTCCTGCCGCTGGGCCTGTACCGTGAGATTGCCGTCGGCGTCGTAGGCCCAGGGGTTCATCATCCGGTCGAACTCGGTCGCACGATCCGACACTGTGCTCACGTCTCCCTCTCACGCCGGGAGTTGATCCCGACGGCCCCCTGTTAGGAATCTGACAAGAGTACAAGCCGGGTTGGCCGATTCCGACCCTTAGGGGATCAGTACGGGAGTGTCATACCGAAGCATCATGCCGGGTTCGTCATTCCAGCTCATGGCGGGCACGGCGTGCGCACACTACGTTGAGCCCTGTGTCCACTGTCATCAAGACGGACGGCCTCACCAAGAGGTTCCCCCGGGTCACCGCCCTCGACCAGCTCACCGTAGAGGTGCAGCCCGGGGTGGTCGGTCTGGTGGGGGCCAATGGTGCGGGCAAGTCCACACTCATCAAGATCCTGCTCGGGCTCGCCCCGGCGACGTCCGGGAGCGGCCAGGTCCTCGGTCTGGACATCGCCACCCAGGGCTCGGAGATCCGCGAGCAGGTCGGCTACATGCCGGAGCACGACTGCCTGCCGCCGGACGTCTCGGCCACGGAGTTCGTGGTCCACATGGCGCGGATGGCCGGGCTGCCGGCCGCCGCCGCGCGCGAGCGGACGGCGGACACGCTGCGGCACGTCGGGCTGTACGAGGAGCGGTACCGCCCGATGGGCGGGTACTCGACCGGCATGAAGCAGCGGGTCAAGCTGGCCCAGGCGCTGGTGCACGACCCGAAACTGGTGCTGCTGGACGAACCGACCAACGGGCTCGACCCGGTCGGCCGGGACGACATGCTGGCGCTGATCCGCCGGATCCACTCCGACTTCGGCATCTCGGTGCTGGTCACCACCCACCTGCTGGGCGAGCTGGAGCGGACCTGCGACCACCTGGTGGTCATCGACGGCGGCAAGCTGCTGCGCTCCTCCTCCACCGCCTCGTTCACCGAGGCGACGGCGGTCCTCGCGGTCGAGGTGACGGACCATCCGGACGACCTCGCCCTGGACGCGGGCGCGGCCGTGTACGAGCGGCTGGCCGCCGCCGGGCTGTCGGTACAGCCGGACGGCACCCGTGTCCTGCTGGTCCGGCTCGCGGGCGACGACACCTACGACACCATCCGCGACGCCGTCGCGGACCTCGGCCTCGGGCTGGTCCGGCTGGAACAGCGCCGCCACCGGGTCTCCGAGCTCTTCACCGAGCAGGCCGGTACCGGGCAGGCCGGCACCGACGACGCCGGCACCGTGCCGGCCGGCACCGCACCCAGGGGAGGTACCGCAGATGTCGCTGCCTCCTGAGACCAGGCCGGCCGACACCGGCGTCATCCACGACATCGGCTACCGCGGCTACACCGGCCCCCGGCTCGGCCGGGCCTACGCCACCCGCTCGCTGTTCACCCAGAGCCTGCGCGCCGCGTACGGCCTCGGGCGCTCCGGCAAGTCCAAGGTGCTGCCGATGCTGGTGCTCGGCGTGGTCACCACCCCCGCCGTGGTCATGGTCGCGCTCACCCTCGCCATGAGCCGCACCGATCTTCCGGTCGACTACCCGCAGTACCTCGGCTCGTTGGGGCTGGTCGTCTCGATCTTCCTGGCCTCGCAGGCCCCCGTCCTGCTCTCCCGGGACCTCCGCCACCACACCGTCCCGCTGTACTTCTCCCGCCCGATCACCCGCGGCGACTACGTCCGGGCCAAGTTCGCCGCGATGGTCTGCGCCCAGCTGCTGCTGATGACGGCTCCGCTGCTGGTCCTCTACATCGGCGCGCTGCTCGGTGGGCTGGACTTCGGACACCACACTGCGCACTTCCTCTACGGCCTGGTCACGGCCGTGCTCTACGCACTGGTCCCCACCTCGGTCGCGCTGGTGATCGCCGCCACCACCCCGCGCCGGGGCTTCGGGGTGGCCGCCATCATGGGCTACCTGGCGATCAGCACCACCGTGGTGGCCATCATCGTCGGGATCTCCAGCGTCGGCTCCGTCGGGATCCCGGACTCCGCGCAGTGGATCGCGCTGCTCTCGCCGAACGGGCTCGTGGAGAGCCTCACCAACCAGCTGTTCGACATCGGCGGCGACTTCGACCGGATGCACGCGCCCGGTGCGCTCGGTGTGGTCGCCTTCGCCGCCACCGCCGGCGCGATGGTGGCCGGCTCGTACGGGCTGCTGCTGCGCCGCTACCGGGACATCTGAGAGGGCACCATGGCCACCATCACCATCGACAAGGTCTCCCGCTGGTTCGGCAACGTGGTCGCCGTCAACGACATCAGCATGACGATCGGCCCCGGCATCACCGGTCTGCTCGGGCCCAACGGCGCGGGCAAGTCCACCCTCATCCACATGATGAGCGGCTTCCTCGCCCCCTCCACCGGGGCGGTCACCCTGGACGGCGCCCCGATCTGGCGCAACCAGGAGGTCTACCGGCAGATCGGGCTCGTCCCCGAGCGCGAGTCGATGTACGACTACCTGACCGGCTGGGAGTTCGTTCTCGCGAACGCCGAACTCCACGGCCTCGCCGACCCGGCCGCCGCCGCCAAGCGGGCGCTGGGCCTGGTCGAGATGGAGTACGCCCAGGACCGGAAGACCGGGACGTACTCCAAGGGCATGAAGCAGCGCGTCAAGATGGCCTCCGCGCTGGTCCACGACCCGTCCGTGCTGCTGCTCGACGAGCCCTTCAACGGGATGGACCCGCGCCAGCGGCTCCAGCTGATGGAGCTGCTGCGGCGCTTCGGCGCGGACGGCCGGACGGTGCTGTTCTCCTCGCACATCCTGGAGGAGGTCGAGCAGCTGGCCCGGCACATCGAGGTCGTGGTCGCCGGGCGGCATGCCGCCTCCGGGGACTTCCGGAAGATCCGCCGGCTGATGACCGACCGCCCGCACCGCTACCTGGTCCACTCCAGCGACGACCGCAGGCTGGCGGCCGCGCTGATCGCCGACCCGTCCACGGCCGGCATCGAGCTGGACTGGCAGCCGGGGGCGGGCGCGCGGCGCCCCGGTGGAAGGGCGGCGGGCGACGGGAGCGGACTGCGGATCCAGGCGGTCAACTTCCAGGGCTTCACCACCCTGCTGCCGAAGGTCGCGCAGCAGGCGGGCATCCGGCTGTACACCGTCGCACCGGCGGACGAGTCGCTGGAGAGCGTCTTCTCCTACCTCGTCTCCGCCTGACCGCCCGACCGCCCGTACACCTGATCGCCTGATCGCCTGAACCGGACCCAGGAAGGCCGACCAACCATGAACCCGACCGTCGCCAGGCTGACGCTGCGTGGCCTGCTGGGCCGCCGCCGCGGCATCCTGCTGCTGGTGGTCCCCGCCCTGCTGCTGCTCGTCTCGGCGATCGCCAGCGGCTCCAGCGGGGACGAGCACACTCTGACCGTCAGGATCCTCGGCCAGCTGGGCCTCGGCACCCTGGTGCCGATCCTCGGCCTGGTGGTGGGCACCGGCGCCATCGCCACCGAGATCGACGACGGCTCGATCGTCTACCTGCTCGCCAAGCCGCTGCCCCGCTGGAAGATCATCACCACCAAGCTGGTGGTGGCGATCGGCACCACCTGGGTCTTCGCGGGCATCCCCACCCTGCTGGCCGGCCTGCTGATGTACGGCACCAAGGAGAACCTGGCGCTCGGCTACACCGTGGCCACCCTGGTGGCCGGTGCCGTGTACAGCGCGCTCTTCCTGCTGCTCGGCGTGGTCACCCGGCACGCGGTGGTGGCGGGTCTGGCGTACGCGCTGATCTGGGAGTCGCTGATCGGCAACTTCGTGACGGGCGCCCGGACGCTGAGCGTCCAGCAGTGGGGCCTGTCGGTGGCGAAGGCGGTGGCCGCGGACGGCGCGATCACCGCGGACGTCGCGCTCGGCGTGGCCGTCCCGCTGCTGCTGGTGTTCACCGTGGTGGCGACGGCGCTGGCCTCGGTGAAGCTCGCCGGGCTGACCCTGGCCGCCGAGGAGTGACCGGCCAGGGGGCCGCGGCCGGCGGCCTCCCTGGCGGGTGCCCCTGAGTACCTGGGCTGAGTACCTGGGCGCCTCAGAGCGTCCGGTTGCGGCCGGCGCCCCAGCCGGCCACGGCCGCGACGGCGGCCAGCGCCAGCATCAGCGCCAGCGGGGTGTTCCAGTCCCCGGTCAACTGGTGCAGCGCCCCGGCGCCGACCGGGCCGGCCGCCGCCACCAGATAGCCGACCGCCTGCGACATCCCGCCCAGCTGGGCGGCGCCGGCCGCGCTGTCGGTCCGCAGCACGATGAAGGCGAGCCCGAGGCCCAGCGAACCGCCCTGGGCGACGCCCAGGATGGTGGCCGACACCCAGGCGCAGGGCACCGGAGAGATCAGCAGGACGGCGATCCCGAGCCCGTTGAGCGCGGCCATCACCACGGCCAGCGCCCGCTGGCTGGTCATCCGGCCGGCCATCAGCGGCACCAGGAAGGCGCCGGCGACCTGCACCAGGTTGGAGAAGGCGAAGACCAGGCCGGCCTCGCCGCGGTCCATCCCGTGGTCGGCCAGGATGGTCGGCATCCACGCCACCAGGGTGTAGACCAGCAGCGACGAGATGCCCATGAAGAGGCTGATCTGCCAGGCCAGCGGCGAGCGCCAGATCCCCTGGATCGGCCGCCCGGCCGGAGCCCCCACCGCCACCTCCGCCTTCTCCTGCCGCGAGCGCAGCACCTGCGGCAGCCAGGCCACCGCCGCGACCAGCGCGAGCAGCGACCAGGCGCCCAGTGAGGCCTGCCAGCCGCCGCCGAGCGCGTGCTCCAGCGGGACGGACATGCCGGCCGCGAGGGTCGCGCCGACCAGCATGGTGGTCGAGTAGACACCCGTCATGGCCGCGGCCCGGCCCGGGAACTCGCGCTTCACCAGACCCGGCATCGAGACGTTCAGGACGGCGATCGCCACGCCGATCACCACGCAGCCCGCGTACAGCGCGGCCACCGACGGCAGCACCCTCAGCAGCACGCCCGCGCCGAGCACCAGCACCGCGCCCAGAACCACCCGCTCGGTGCCGAACCGCCGGGTCAGCCGGGGGGTGAGCGGCGCGCCGACGCCCTGGAACAGCACCGGGACGGTGGTGATCAGACCGCTCGCGGTGGCGGAGAGGCCGAAGGTGTGCTGGATCTCGCCGACCATCGGCGAGACCGCTGCCAGGCAGGCGCGCATGTTGAGCGCGACCAGGAGGATGCCGGTCAGCAGCAGCGCGGGGTGGGCCGGCCGGGAGCGGACGGGAAGCGGATAGGTGACCACCGGCTGCTGGGCACGGGTGACTGCCATGGGTGCTGCTCTTTCGTGAAACGTGAGATCACGCGAAACGTGAGATCAGGGGCGCGGATCGGGGAAGGAGGGCTCGCGCCGTCTCACTTCCGGGCCGCGATGGCCGCGAGGAGCTGCTCGACGGCCGCGGTCGGCTCGGCGAGCAGCGCGCGACAGGCCGCCTCGGCGCGGTCCGGGTCGCCGCTCTCGATCGCGTCCACCAGCGCCTCGTGGGTGGCCACGACCACCTCGGGCATCTCGTGGTCGCCGAAGGCCGTCCGCATCGACTCGCGCACCGAGGCGCCGAAGTAGCGGTACACCTCGGTCAGCGCCGGGTTGTGCGCGGCCTCGACGACGGCGGTGTGGAACTCCAGGTCGTGCTCGACGGTCGCCTCGCGACCGGTCCGCTCGGGCTGCGTCGCGATCACCTCGGCCTCGTGGGCCAGCGCGGTCCGCATCCGGACGATGTCCTCGGGGGTGTGCCGCAGCGCCGCCAGCCGGGCGCCCTCGGCCTCCAGCGCCGCGCGGACCTCCAGCACGTCCCGGATGCCGGAGCGCTGCACGCCCCGCAGGACGGAGGCCGGGTCGCTGGTGCTGCGGACGAACGTTCCCTCGCCCTGCCGGGAGACCAGCATGCCGGCGTGCACCAGCACCCGGATCGCCTCCCGCACGGTGTTCCGCCCGACCTGCAGCCGCTCGGCCAGCTCGTGCTCGGTCGGGATCCGTGCCCCTACCGGCCAGACGCCGGCGGCCAGCTGCTCGCGCAGCTGGTCGATGGCGGTGTCCACCAGGGAGCGCCGCCCGGCTGCCTGCAGGCTGTCGTTGCCGCTGGTCACGGGGGCTCCTCTCGGGCGGGGACGGCTGGTCATCGGTCATCCTACAACCGCTTGCCCGGTCATCCTACAACTGGAGATGAACGCCCCCGGAACCCTCCGGGACGGGTCGGCTGGGACGACGGGTCGGTCGGGTCGGCCGGGGCGACGGCGGGGCGGGAGGCGGGAAGGCCCGCCTCCCCGGCGGTCAGCCGTAGGAGACGTTGTCGCAGATGTCGTCGTCGGCGGAGCGGGCGTCGTTGACGACCTCGGTGGGCAGCGGGGCCGGGGTGCCGGGCGTGCCGGCGGCGGTGCCGCCGCTGGCGGCGGCGTAGTCCTTGCCGACGATCAGGCTGATCCCGGTGGCCGAGGTCGGCGTCAGGGTGGCGCCCGGGAACATCGCCTGGATCTTCTCCGCGTTGGCCTTCTGGCCGGAGCCGTACTCGATCGTGGTGGTGGCGCGGTTGGTGTTCTTGGCGTCGGTGACGCCGGTGACGGTGACCTTGGCGGCCTTGAGCGTGTCGGCGGCCTTGCCGGCCAGCCCGGTGGCGGTGGTGCCGTTGTAGACCGCGACCTTGATCGGCGCGCCGTTCGCGGCGACCGGCGGGGGCGCGGCCGGGGTGGTCTCGGGTGCGGCGGCCGGGGTCTCCGGCGCGTCCTCCTGCTTGCCGGTGGCGTCCTGGCCGTCGATGGTCCGGTCGGCCTGGAGGGTCTTCCAGAGGTTGTCGACCGCCGGGTGGACCAGGTCGATCCGTGGACCGTTGTAACGCCAGGGCGTGGTGAGGAACTTGACGTCGTGCAGGTCGATGTCCTTCATCGACAGCGCGAAGTCCATCAGCTTCTTGGCCGAGTCCAGACCGGGGTCGACGGTCATCGACTTGGTCGCCGCGTCGGCCAGCGGCAGCAGGGTGGTCGGGCTCAGCCCCTGACTCTTGACCTTGGCCATCAGCGAGCCGAGGAAGGCCTGTTGACGCTTCATCCGGCCGACGTCGGATTCGTCGCCGACGCCGTGCCGGAGCCGGACGTAGTCCAGCGCCTTCTGACCGGAGACCTTCTGCTTGCCCTTGGGCAGGATGACCTTGCCCTTCCTGCCCAGTTTGGGGTTGATGTGCCCCTCGTAGATGTCGTTGGGCAGGCAGACGTCCACCCCGCCGACGGCCTCGGTCATCGCCGCGAAGCCCTCGAAGTTGACCTCTATGGTGTGGTCGACCCGGATGCCGGTCAGTTTCTCCACGGTGTTCTGGGTGCAGGCCGGGTTGCCGGTCTCCGCGTTGCCCACGGAGAAGGCCGAGTTGAACATCTGCCCGGGCGCTTCCTTGCTCCACTTGCCGTTCGGCAGCTTGCACGAGGGGATGGTGACCAGGGCGTCGCGCGGGATGGAGATGCCCACCGCGTGCTTGTGGTCGGCGTAGACGTGCAGCAGGATCGTGGTGTCCGAGCGGGCGCCGCCCTCGTTGCCGCCGCCGAGGTCGCTGTTCTTGCCGGCCCGCGAGTCCGAGCCGATCAGCAGGATGTTGACCGGCTTGTTGCCGTTGGCGTCGGCCTGGGCCTCCGGCGGGCGGTCGGTCGAGATGGCGTCCGCGTCGAAGGACTTGATGTTGCCGTTCAGCTTGTAGTAGATGGCGCCGCCGGTGCCGGCCAGCACCACCAGGACGCCCGCCACCGACCAGGCGGCGATCTTCTTCACCTTGCGCTTGGGCTTGCGGCTGTTGCGCGCGGCCGCGCGGCCGCCGCCCTCGGCGGCGCCGCCCGCCTTGGTGCCGTCCGTCTTGCCGCGTCCGCCCTTGCCCTGGGCGGCCCGTCGGGCCTCGGCGCGGCCGCCGGGCCTCGGCGCGGGGACACGGCCGGAGCCGTCGGACGCCCGTTCGGTGTGCACGTCGCCGCGTGAGGCGCCGGTGCCCGGGGTGTCTCCACCGCGCGAGCTGCCACCGCCGCGTCGCCGCCCGTCCGCGCCCGACGTGCTCTCGTCCCACTGGCCTGACATGCGCGTACCTCTCAGCGGCGGAAGCAGCAATGCTGTGCGTGTCCGGCGGGCACGGCCCGGGCCGGCCGGGAGCACCGCACAGGGGCACCGCACCGGGAGACGCGGGGCTTCAGCGGAGCATACAAACACTTCCGGACGGGTCGGCAGCCGGGTGGTGGTGCAGGCCTGTGGGACAACCGCCGGACAACCGCCGGACAACCGCCCGATGTCTGTTCGACGTCGGCCCGGTGGGTCGGTCAGGCGAGCGGGTAGAGCCGCTCCAGGACGGCGGCCACGCCGTCCTCGTCGTTGCTGACGGTGACCTCGTCGGCGACCGCGAGCAGTTCCTCGTGCGCGTTGGCCATCGCGACACCGTGCCGGGCCCAGCCGAACATCGGCACGTCATTGGGCATGTCGCCGAAGGCGATGGTGTCGGCGGCCCGGACGCCGAGGCGGCGGGCGGCGACGGCCAGCCCGGTGGCCTTGGAGAGGCCCAGCGGCAGCAGTTCGACGATGCCGGCGCCCGCCATGGTGACGCCGACCAGCCCCCCGGCCGCCTGCCGGGCCGCCTCGGCGAGGTCGTCGTCGGTCAGTCCGCGGTGCTGGATGTACAGCTTGCTCACCGGGGCGGCGAGCAGTTCGTCCCTGTCGACCCGGACCACCGGCAGGTCGGAGCCGATCACCAGCTCGTAGCCGGGACCGGCCAGCACCTCGCCGTCCAGGCCGTCCTGGTTGGCCGCGACGGCCATCGGACCGGTCTCCGCCTCGATCTTGGCGATGGCCAGCGCGGCCAGCCGGCGGTCCAGGGTGAGCGAGGTGAGCAGCTTGTGCGCGCCCGCGTCGTAGACCTGCGCGCCCTGGCCGCAGACGGCTATGCCGGTGTAGCCGATCTCGTCGAAGACCGGGCGGGCCCAGGCGGCCGAGCGGCCGGTGACGATGATGTGCAGCGCCCCGGCGCCGGTGGCGGCGGCCAGCGCCGCGCGGGTGCGCTCGGAGACGCTCTCCCCGCTGGTCAGCAGGGTGCCGTCGAGGTCGGTGGCGACCAGCCGGAAGGGCAGGCCGCCACCGTCGTCGACGGGGGAGACGGGGCTGGGGCTGATGCTGCTCATGGGCCGTGCGTCTCCCGGGAGTTGCTGGTGCTGCGGGTGCTGCGGGGTGCTACTTGACGGGCGGGAGGACGGAACGGCCGCCGAGGTACGGCCGCAGCGCCTCCGGGACCACCACAGAGCCGTCGGCCTGCTGGTGGTTCTCCAGGATCGCCACGATGGTGCGCGGGACGGCGACCAGGGTGCCGTTCAGCGTGGCCAGCGGGCGGACCTTGCCCTCCTCGCGCATGCGGATGGAGAGCCGGCGGGACTGGTACTCGGTGGTGTTGGAGGTCGAGGTGACCTCGCGGTACTTGCCCTGGGTCGGGATCCACGCCTCGATGTCGTACTTGCGCGCGGCCGAGGCGCCGAGGTCGCCGGAGGCGACGTCGATCACCCGGTACGGCAGCTCCAGCGCGTTGAGGAAGTCCTTCTCCCACTGGAGCAGGCGGCGGTGCTCGGCCTCGGCGTCCTCGGGCGTGGTGAAGACGAACATCTCCACCTTCTCGAACTGGTGGACGCGGATGATGCCGCGGGTGTCCTTGCCGTAGGTGCCGGCCTCGCGGCGGAAGCAGGACGAGTAGCCGGCGTACCGCAGCGGCAGCTTCTCGGCGTCGATGATCTCGTCCATGTGGTACGCCGCGAGCGGGACCTCGCTGGTGCCGACGAGGTAGCGCTCCTCCTCTTCGAGGAAGTAGACGTTCTCGGCGGCCTGGCCGAGGAAGCCGGTGCCGTCCATGGCGGCCGGGCGGACCAGGGCCGGGGTGATCATCGGGGTGAAGCCGGCCGCGGTGGCCTGGGCGATCGCCATGTTGATCAGGGCGAGCTCCAGCAGCGCGCCAACACCGGTCAGGTAGTAGGACCGCGCTCCGGCGACCTTGGCACCGCGCTCGGTGTCGATCGCGCCGAGGATCTGGCCCAGCTCGACGTGGTCGCGGGGCTCGAAGCCCTCGGCGGCGAAGTCGCGCGGGGTGCCGATCTCCTCCAGGGTGACGAAGTCCTCCTCGCCGCCGACCGGGGCGGCCGGGTCGATGAGGTTCGCCAGCGAGCGGAGCAGGCGGTCGGCCTCCTCCTTGGCCGCGCCCTGCTCGGCGTCGGCGGCCTTGACCTCCTCGGCGAGCGCCTTGGTGCGCTGCAGCAGGGCGGTCTTCTCCTCGCCCTGGGCCTTGGCGACCTGCTTGCCGAGCGTCTTCTGTTCGTTGCGCAGCTCGTCGAAGCGACTGCCCGAGGACCGGCGCCGTTCGTCGGCGGAGAGGAGGGCGTCGACCAGGTCGACGTCCTCGCCACGGACGCGCTGCGAGGCGCGCACTCGGTCAGGGTCCTCACGAAGCAGGCGAAGGTCAATCACGGGCCCAAGCCTACCGGGCGGGGGCCCTTCCACCGGTACGGGTTTCCGGCTGGGGATAACTCCACGGATCCTGTGGATAACTTCTGTGGAGAGCCGCCTCGGGCAGGGTTATCCACAGGCTTGGGGCCGGGGTTGTGGATTGTTGGGCGGCGGTGAGGGGCGGCGGGCAGAACCGGGGAATTGAGGTTTCAAACCTCGGCCGCCCTTCCCGAGTGGGGGAATTGAAGCACTCGGGCGGGTGATTTGATGGCACACGGGTGACTCTGGTCCGATTAGTCATCTCTGCGCCACTAACCGGTGGTCCGACCGATGTGGGCGATGGCTATACCGGTTTGTCGATTCATCCCCAGGCCTGTGGATAACTTTCGGCTGTGGACAGTCCACAGCCCTGTGGACAGCCGCTTCCGGTGGTGGCGCGCCTGTGGACGACGGGTGCGGTGACCCCGACCGCCGTCCGGGCGCTGGGAAAAACGGTCGGAAACAGTCGAATACGGTCGGGAAAACGAAAGCCGTCGATCAGATGTCGCCGCGCCCGTCGAGGCAGCGGGAGAGCCAGTCGGCGGCCTCGGTGAAATCGGTGTCCGAGGTCCCCGGCCGCTGGTGCCTGGAGGTCTGCCGGTCGGCACGCGGATAGGAACCGAGGAAGCGCACCTGCGGGCAGATCCGCTTGAGGCCCATCAGCGCCTCGCTCACCCGGCGGTCGGCGAGGTGCCCCTCGCAGTCGATCAGGAAGCAGTAGTTGCCGAGCCCCTCGCCGGTCGGCCGGGACTCGATCCGCATCAGGTTGACCCCGCGCACCGCGAACTCCTGGAGCAGCTCCAGCAGCGCGCCCGGATGGTCGTCCGGCAGCCAGACCACCATGGAGGTCTTGTCCGCGCCGGTCGGCGAGGAGACCCGCCCCGGCCGGCCGACCAGGATGAAGCGGGTGGTCGCGTTCTGCGCGTCGGCGATCTCCTTGACCAGCGGGTCCAGGCCGTAGATCGGTGCCGCGAACTCGCCCGCGAACGCCCCGTCGAAGCGGCCCTCGGCGACCAGCCGGGCACCGTCGGCGTTGGAGGCGGAGGACTCCCAGCGGGCGTCCGGCAGGTTGGCCGCCAGCCAGCGGCGCACCTGCGGCTGTGCCACCGGGTGGCTGGTCACGGTCGCGATGTCGGCGAGCTCGGTGCCCGGCCGCACCAGCAGCGCGAAGGAGATCGGCAGCAGCACCTCGCGGTAGATCATCAGCGGGGAGCCGGCGGCCAGTTCGTCGTTGGTCGCGGTGACGGCCCCCTCGACCGAGTTCTCGATCGGCACGAACGCGCCGGACGCCTCGCCGCCCCGCACCGCGTCCAGCACCAGCGGTACCGAGGACAGCGGCACCAGCTCCCGGGTCGCCGCCTCGGGCAGGGTCCGCAGGGCCGCCTCGGTGAAGGTGCCCGCCGGGCCGAGATAGGTGTAGCGGGTCGCCGACATACCGCCTCCGTCGAAAGGGGTTACAGAGCAGTCACCTTAACCACTTCGTCCCCGGCCCATGAACGCGTTTCAGCCCCTGGGCAGGGGACGGAGCGGACGGCGGCGGGGGCGGGAGCGGCTACCCCTCCAGCAGCGGCTGGCCCACGTAGCCGCCCTCCCGGGCGCCCGGCGGGACGGCGTACAGGCCGCTGGCCTCGTGCCGCAGGAAGCGGGAGAGGCCGTCGCCCCGGGCGAGCTTGCGCTGCACCGGGGTGAAGCCCTTGCGCGGGTCGGCCTGGAAGGCCAGGAAGAGCAGCCCGGCGTCCGGGGACCCGTCGGCCAGCAGGCCGTCGTGGTACGAGAAGCCGCGCCGGAGCATCGCCGCCCCGCCGTTGGCGGCCGGTGCGGCGACCCGGATGTGCGCGTCGGCGGGGACGGCCAGCGAGCCGTCCGGGCCCTGCGCGGCCAGGTCCACCGGGCTGGACTCGCCGCCCGGGGCGGGCGCGTTCAGCGGGGCGCCGTCCGACTTGCGACGGCCGATCACCCGTTCCTGACGGTCCAGCGGGAGCGCCTCCCAGTTGTCCAGCAGCATCCTGATCCGCCGGAACACCAGGTACGAGCCGCCGGCCAGCCAGTCGGGCCGGTCCGGCCCGGCGGTGCAGAACACCGTGGTGTCGAAGCCGTCCTGGCCCGGCTTGGGGTTGTTGGTGCCGTCGATCTGGCCCATCAGGTTGCGGCCGGTCATCGGCCGGGCGGTGGCGCCGGGCGTCCGGGCGAAGCCGGACATCTGCCAGCGCAGCGCCGCCGTCCCGGCCGCCTGGCGTTGCAGCACCCGCAGCGCGTGGACGGCGACCAGCGCGTCGTCGGCGCCGATCTGCACGAAGAGGTCGCCGTCGCCGCGGGCCGGGTCGAGGGCGTCCGCCGGGAAGGCCGGCAGCGGTTCGAGCGCCGGCGGGCGGTGGTCGGCCAGCCCGGCCTTGTCGAACAGGGGGGCCCCGAAACCGAAGGTGACGGTGAGCGAGCAGGGCCCGGCGTCCAGCGCGACCTGGTTCTCCTGCTCGTCGGTCGGCTCGCCGACGGCCAGCCGGGCGGCCGTCCGGGACCAGCGCCGCAGCAGTGCGCGCAGCCCGTCCCGGCCGGCGCCGTCGGCCAGGTCGAACGCGGCCAGCTGGACCCGGGCCTGCTGCGGTTCGAGGATGCCGGCCTGGTGCTCGCCGTGGAACGGCACCCGGGCCGCGCCGAGCGCCCCGCCGCCCGCCGCGGGCGCGGCGGGGGAGGTCCGGTCCAGGGCGGTGGCCCCGGCCGCGCCGGCGCCCGCCCCGATCACCAGGCCGGCCCCGGCGGTGCCCAGCAGGGCCCGCCGGGTGAAGCCGGTACCGGTCGGCCTGGCGGCGGAGCTGTCGGCGGAGGTACCGGCGGACGCGGTGTCGGCCGTGGTCTCGGTGTTCATCGCGTTCACCCGATCTTCAGCTGCTTGATCTCGGTGGCCTGGTCGATGTCGGAGGAGCGGACCGCCACCGAGACCACCCAGTTCCCGGCCAGCGGCAGCTGTGCGGTGCCGCTCCAGCGCCCGGTGCCCTCGGGGGTCAGCGCGACCGGCAGCGGGCCGAGGTCGCGGTCCGGCAGGGTGAAGGCGAGCTGCACCTCGGGGACCTCGGCCGGCTGCCCGTCCGTGCCGTCCAGTGCGAGGTGCACCTCGTTGGAGCCGGTCCCGGCCGGGTTGAGGGTGACGGTCGCGGTGCCCTTGGCGTTCGGGGTCCGGCCCTTGGTGTCGTACGGGAGCTTGAGCTCCAGGGTCTTGCCGGGCACGGTCTGCGGGGCCTCCGCCGAGCCGCCGGCCGGGGCGGTGCCGGCGGTCGCCGCCGCCGCGACCTCGCCCGCCACCCGGCCGGGCGGCGAGTTGGTGAGCATCGTGGTGACCACCAGCACGGCCACCGCGACCAGCGCCTCGATCAGCACCGAGCGGCGCAGCCCGGCCCGGGTGGGGGTGAGCCCGCGGTCGCGCCCGGCGTTCTCCCGGGCGGCCTGCTGGCGGGCCAGCTGGGCCTGCCGGACGGGGTCGTCCGAGTGCGCCGTGACGGCGACCGGTTCGCGGGCCTCGACGGGCGCGGCGGTCGGCGCCTCGTCCGGGGCGGTCCGCAGCCGGGCCAGCCAGGAGCGGGTGAACCAGGCGACCCCCAGCATGGCGGCCACGCAGCCGGTCTTCACCAGCAGCAGCCGCCCGTACTCGGTGCCGGTCAGCGCGCCCCAGCTGCCGAGGCCGCGCCAGGACTGGTAGACGCCGGTGACGGTGAGCACCGTGACCGAGCCGATGGCGACCTTGGAGAAGCGGCCGACGGCGTCCGCGCCGAGCCCGTGCCGCAGGCCGACCAGCAGCGCGGCCAGGCCGCCCAGCCAGAACGCCATGGCGATCAGGTGCAGCATGCCGAGCGGCAGCGCCAGCCAGACCTGGATGCCCACCGAGGCGTGGTCGGCGCCGGCCCAGGTCGCCGCGAGGGCGACCGCCAGCACCAGCCCGGCCACGCCGAGGCCGAGCCGGGCGTCCCGCTCCGGGCGTTCGGCGGCGCGCTGTTCCAGCCGCCGCAGCTCGGCCTCCTCCGGGTCCTGCGTCCCGGTGACCGCGGGCACCGCGCGCGGCGGCTGGCCGAGCTGGCCGACCAGCAGCGACAGGAACACCCCGCTCGCCGCGAGCAGCAGCAGCCGGGCGGCCAGCGCGGTGCCGATCCGCTCGTCCAGCGTGGCGCGCACCAGCGACAGGTCGAAGGCCTGTCCGAGGCCCGAGCCCCGCTCGTACGGGCCGCGCAGCATCAGCACCGCGACGGTGGAGAGCAGCAGCGCCACCCAGCCGGTCATCAGCAGACGCTGCACCGAGCGCCGGGCCGCCCCGGCCGGCCAGCAGATCAGGACGAACGCGGCCGCGCCGGCGAGCAGGGCGAACGCCCCGTACGCGACGGTCCGGCCGGTGCCGTAGAGGGCGGCGACCACGTCGTCGGCGTCGGCGCTCTGCAGCGAGCCGGCCGAGACGGAGGTGTCCGAGGGCGCGCCGATGGAGAAGGTGAACGCCCCGCCGATCGGGTGCGAGTCCTCGGAGACGGTGCGCCAGGCGACCGTGTACGTGCCGTTGGCCAGCCCGCTGTTCAGCCCGACCCGGACGGTGTTGCCCTTGCCGTCGGCGTGGGCCGGGTTGCCGCTGTCGACCGCCTTGCCGGCCGGGTCGAGCACGCGCACCGAGTCGGCGGAGAGCGAGACGGTCTCGCTGAAGGTCAGCGTGACGGCCTGCGGCGCGGTGGGGACCACCGAGTTCTGGCCCGGGTCGGCGGACTGGAGGGCGGCGTGGGCGGCGGCCGGCCCGGCACCGCCGAGCAGCAGCGCGAGCAGCGCGCCGAGGACGCCCAGCAGTCCGCCGAGCCGGCGGTGACTGACCTTCAGCATGTCGCGGATCCCCTTTACTGCTGACCGGGGCGGTAGGTGAGTTCCTTGACCGGCACCTTGACCGAGATGGTTCCGGCCTTGGCGAAGGTCAGGTCGAGTTCGAGCTCGTCACCGAGGGCGGGGGCCTTCTGCCATCCCATGATCATGAGATGCGTGCCGCCCCGGGCGAGCTGCAACGCGCCGTGCGCGGGGACGTCCAGTCGGTCGACCTGCTCCATGGTGGAGGCGGTGGAGCGGTGCATGGTGACCGACTCGGCGGCCGGGCTGGAGACCTTGACCAGCTGGTCCCCGCCGGTGCCGTCGTTGCGCACGGTCAGGTAGCCGGCCGCCATCCCGCCCGCCGGGGGCAGCGGTATGTAGGAGTCGGCGACGCTCAGCCTGGCGGCTCCGCCGTCGGAGGCGGTGGCGGTGGTGTCCGTGCCGCCCGCACCGCAGGCGACCAGGATGGCGCCGCCGCCCAGTGCCGTCGCCAGTACCGCTCCGGCGAGTGCCGTCCGCCGGAAGCCGAGTGCCTCGCGCCGGCCGGCGGGGCGCCCGGTGCCGGGGCCGTTCATGCCGCGACCCCCTTGGCGAGCAGCGGCAGGTCGTGCTCGTAGGTCTTCTCCTCGGTGCCGCTGAGGTAGAGGACGTGGGCCTTGTCGTCGGAGGGCAGGAAGGCCAGCACCTGCGCGCCGTGGGTGGAGGTGACGGTGCCGTCCGCGTTGACCACCGGGTCCTCGATCATGATGCCGAGCGACCGGGCCGCGGTCTTCACCTTGGCGAGGTCCCCGGTGAGGCCGATGAAGTCGCTGCCCATCGAGTCGAGCCAGGTGCGCAGCACCTGCGGGGTGTCGCGCTGCGGGTCGGTGGAGACGAAGACGACGTTGATCTTCTGCCGTTCCTCGGCGGAGAGCTTCTTCATCGCGACGCCGATGTCGCCCATGGTGGTCGGGCAGACGTCCGGGCAGCTGGTGTAGCCGAAGAAGAGCAGGGTGGTACGGCCGTTGGTCTGCTGGCGCAGGTCGAACGGCTGGCCCGCGGTGTCGGTCAGCTGGAGGTCGGGCTTCTCGAAGTGCTTGCTGAGCACGGTGCCCTGGTAGGGCGAGTCGGCCTTCTGCTGGGTGACCTTGGCGGGGCTGTTGCCGCCACCGCCGTCGGAGCCGCAGGCGGTCAGGGTGAGGGCGACGGCGAGCGCGACGGCGGCGGCGCCGGCCAGACGGGTGGTGCGGGGGGTGCGGGGCATGGGAGTTCCGATCGTGCGCGGTGGTTCACCGGCGGGGCCGTACCCGGGTGCGGGTACGGCCCCGCCGGTGCGAGGGTCAGGAGGCGGCGCTGCCGTCCTTGCGGCGCAGGCCGAGGATGCCGAACGCGGCGCCGATCACGCCGACCACGATGCCGACCACGCCGAGCACCCGGGCGGTGGAGTCGCTGCTCTTGGCGGTGGAGCCGGACGCCTCCGAGGAGGTGCTGCCGCCGCCCATGCCGTGGCTGTCGGCCGCGGCCGGGGCGGCGGTGACGCCGTGGTCGTCACCGCCGGTGGCCTTGGTCAGCTTGAGCACGGGGGCGGGCTTGGCGGGCTCGGGCTGGCCGTCCTTCGCCTCGTCGATCCAGCGGACGACGTCGCCGTTGTCGTAGCTCTGCAGGGCCTTGAAGGTCAGCGTGTCGGTGTCGGTCGGCAGCGGGCCGAGCGAGACGCGGAACTCCTGGAACTGGCCGGGGGCGATCTTGATGCCCGCGTCGGCGGTCCAGGTGATCTTGGAGATGGCCTCGTTGACGTCGCTGCCGTGCACCTTGATCGGCTTGTCGAGCTTGGACTTCTCGACGGTCGTGGTCCACCCCGGCAGCGGGAGGGTCCGGACGGAGGCCAGCGGGTGGTCCAGCGGGAGGTTGATCTCCAGCTTCACGGTGCCGGCGGTGTCGCTCTCGTTCGGCACCCGGAAGTCGACGGCCGTGTAACCGCCCTGCTCGGCGCTGCCCGGGTTGACGGTGACGTGGGCGAAGGCGGGGCAGGCCAGCACCACGACGGAGGTCGCGGCGGCGAGGGCGACGGCGGCGATACGGCGGGTGGGAAGGGAACGCATGATGGGGGGCTCCGTTCGGAGGCTCGGCGGGCAGGCCCGCTCCCGGGCACGGACGAACCGTGTCTCGGCGGGGCCGCGCGGCGGGGGGACGTGGGGGGCCGCAGGCCCGGGTGGGGCGGTTACGGCTCGGCTGATGCGTAGCCCGGAGCCCGGTACGGACGGGGGTACCGAGGTCGGGTCAGTACGCGAGCGCGCCGAGCGGAGGGCCGCGCCGCACCACGCTGTGCCGCAGCGCGGCACCGGCCGGCGGCGGGTTCTCCCCGCCCCGTGCGCCGTACCGGCGGGCCGGGCCGCCTGAGGTGCCGATCAGCCCGCGCAGCAGCTCCGCGACCAGCGCGAACGCCGTCCGCAGCGGCGTCGCCCAGTGCTCCCGGGCGGCCTCGGCGGTGATCCGGAGCAGCCGCCAGAGCGCCGCCTCGCCGCGCCGCAGCCACCAGCCGGCCACCAGGGCGGCGGCCAGGTGGGCGGCGAGCATCGACGAGGTCATGCCGAACACGCCGCCCTGCCACCAGGGCACGACGGCGTACGCCTGCGGGTCCAGGCCCGCGCTGGAGACCAGCTGTTCGACGGAGGGGTTGCCGGGCAGGCCGGTCAGTGTGCCGGGGCGGGCCTCGTTGCAGATCAGCCGGCCGGCCACCTGCGGCAGGGTCAGCGGCCCGGAGCCGCCGTGCTGCATCCCCGCCATGGCACCGGCCGCCGTGCCGGCGTGGCCGCCGAAGGCGTGGAAGAGGCCGTGCAGGCCGAGCTGGCCCGCACCGAGCGCACCGGCGATGGCGGTGAGCGAACGCTCCCGCCCGCCGAGGGCCACGGCGAGCACCAGGACCGCCGCGAAGCCCGTCGCGAGCGCGGGCAGGGCGACGTTCCCGCCGCCGGCCAGCGCGTGCCCGCCTGCCGCTATCAAGGTGCAGACCAGCGCGAACGGCACCGCCCGGGCAAGCCGCAGATCCCAGGCGGCGGCCCCCACCGGCGCATCCGGTGCGGGGGCGCCCGGGAGCGGGGCGGCGGCGAGGGCAGTCATGGCCGGGCCATCATCTCATCGCCTGCCTCGCCCCCGTGGGCAGGGTGGGAAATCCCTACGAATGCCCCGTTCGGTCCCGCGTGCACGCCCCCGCGTGCGCCGCTCGGCACAGACCACGGCGGCAGTCCATCCGCCGAACGGGCGGTAGCGGACCTTCGGCACGGTTCACCACCGGAACGCCCGGAGATACCTAGTTGTATGTGGAGCCGCAGCCAGGAGGGACTTCCCGTGGACATCTGGTGGACTCTGCACCTCAAACGCGACCCGGCCAGCGTGCCGCTGGCGCGGCGGATACTGCTGGGCGCCATGGCGGCGGCGGGCGTCGATCCGCAGATCGCCCAGGACCTCGGGGTCGCGCTCAGCGAGGCCTGCGCCAACGCCGTCGAGCACGGGGCCGGCGGCCGACCGGGCGAGGGCTTCCAGGTGACCGCCTCGATCGGCGGCGACCGCCTGCGGATCGAGGTGACCGACTCCGGCCCCGGCCTGCCCGCCTCGGCCCTGCCGGCCTTGCCGCCCCTGCCGTCCGCAGTGCTGTCCGCGCCGCCGTCGCGCCGGCCGACCGCTCCGCCGTCCCGCCCGGCCGCGCACCGGCACAGCCGCCGGGGCCGCGCCGCCGTCCCGGCCCGCGTCCTCACCGGCCACCGCGTCCGCCACGCCGACCGCCCCTACGACACCCATGTCCTGCCGTCCTGCGGACCGGCCGACGCGGTGCCCGGCCTCCGCCCGGTCGACCTCGACACCCTCCCCGACCTCACCGCCGAGTCGGGCCGCGGCCTCTTCCTCATCCACGCCCTCACCGACCACGTCCAGCTCCGCAACCACCCCCTCCGCGGCGCGATCGTGAGCTTTGACAAGATCCTCCGGTGGCCGGACGACACCCTGCTCCGGTCGGTGTCGTAGCGCGGCTCCGTCCCGGCCGGTCCGCCGCGGGCGGCGCCGGGGTCAGACGTCGGTGCGGGGGCGGCGGCGGGCGAGGAACAGCAGGGCGGCGCCGAGGGCGAGGGCGGCGGCGCCGGTGAGGGCGATCGGACGGGTGCCGGTGCCGGCGCCGGTGTCGGCGAGGTGGGCGGCCGGGGGCGTGGTGGCCGGGCCGGTGGACGCCGGGGTGGTGGCCCCGGTGGCGGGGGCGCGGTCGGCGACCATGAGGGTGCCGGTGGCGGAGCCGGTCAGCTGGGGGCAGGTGTACTTGCGGGCCGGGGCGGAGCCGGACGGCAGGGGCTCGGTGAGCGCGGCGAAGGCGAAGCGGTACTGACCGAGCGGGGCCTTCGGGTCGGCGGCGATCCGCAGCTGGAGGGTGAGCTTCTCGCCCCGGGCGAGCTGGAACGTGCCGGTGTCCAGCGGCTTGCCGGTGAGCCGGACGGGCTTCCAGTCGGAGCCGGGTGCGCGCAGCCGGAGGTCGAAGGAGTCGGCCGGCACCGTGCCGGCGTCGCCCTGGGCGGTGAGCGTCAGGGCGGTGGCGAGCTGTCCGATCGTCGCCGTGCTGCTGTTCTCGAACACCGCGGTGATCTCCTGGGCCTCCCCGCCCGGGACGAGGACACCGGCCGGTCCGGTGACGGTGGCCGGCATCGGGGACTGCGTCACGCCTTCCGGGCAGCCCGGGATGGTGGAGGGTGAGCCGGGCGACTGCGTGGCCGTGGCCGTGGCCGTGGTCGTGGCAGTGGCAGTGGCGGACGGACCGGCGGTCGCGGTCGCCGACGGGCTCGCGGTGGCCGACGGACCGGCGGTGGCCGTGGCGGTGGCGGTGGGGTTCGGTGAGGCGTCGGCGGCCAGGGCGGCCGCCGTGCCGGTGGCCGTCGCGCCGACGGTGAGCACGAGCAGCGTGGACGCGGCCAGCAGGCGGGAGGTGCGCACGGTCATCGCTCCAACGGTGGGTTCGGTGGACGGTCTTCGGGTCGGAAGACCACCGAGAGGCGCGAACGGTTGTCCGTACCCCCGGTTGCCGGTGCCGCACGGCCGCCGGACGATGGGGGAATGATGCACCAGATGCGAGCCGAGTACGGCGCCGACGGCCCGGCCGCCGGGGTGCGGCTCTGGCACATGGTCCGGGCGTCCGAGAGCGTGGCGATGTGCGGCCGGGAGCTCGATCCGGACGCGCCCGTGCGGGAGCCGGCGGACTGGGGGAAGACCCCCGAGCTCTGCTGCCACACCTGCGGCGCGTACTTCCTGCGCGAGACGCCGTATCTGGCCACCGAGCACCCGTGACGCACCGGCCGGGTCTACCGTGACCGGTATGGACGTGATCGGCAGGCAGACGCCCCTGGTCCGGCCCCGGTCACTGGTCCGGGAGGCCGCCGGGCTGCGGGCCGGCGACCCGGACCTGGCGGTCCACGTCGACCGGCTCTGCGCCCGGATCGAGCGGGTGGACCCGCTGGTCCGGGCGTTCCTGCCGGAGTCCGGGCGGCTCCACCGGCTGCGCGCCGAGGCCCGCGCGCTCGCCGCCCGCCACCCCGACCCGGCGACCGCGCCGCCGCTGTACGGCGTGGCGGTCGGCGTCAAGGACATCGTCCATGTGAACGGCCTGCCCACGCACGCCGGTTCGGCGCTGCCGCCGGGCGTGCTGGCCGGGCCGCAGGCCGCGGTGGTGGACCGGCTGCGGGCGGCCGGGGCGCTGGTCGCGGGCAAGACGGTCACCGCCGAGTTCGCGGCCAGCGCCCCCGGTCCGACCCGCAACCCGCACGACCTGGGGCACACCCCGGGCGGGTCCAGCAGCGGTTCGGCGGCGGCGGTCGCGGCCGGGCTGGTGCCGCTGGCGATCGGCACCCAGACCGTCGGCTCGGTGATCCGGCCCGCCGCCTACTGCGGGGTGGTGGGTTTCCGGCCGACGTACGGGCGGATCCCGATGGACGGGGTGATCCCGAACGCGCCGAGCTTCGACACCCTCGGCCTCTTCACCGCCGACCTGGCGGGCGCCGTGCTGGCCGCGCCGCTGCTCTGCGACGACTGGCGGGCCGACGGCTGGCCGGTCGACGACTGCCAGGCCGACGGCAACGGGCTTGCCGGCGAAGGCCGGTGGACGGGCGAGGGGGCCGCGCCGCCGGTGCTGGGGGTGCCCGTCGGACCGTACCTGGAGGCGGCCCGGCCGGAGGCGCTGAAGGCCTTCGCGGAGCAGCTGGAGCTGCTGGCCGCCGAAGGACTGACGGTGCGCCAGGTCGATCTGCTGCCGGACATCGCGGAGTTGACCCGGCAGTTGCAGACGGTCAACCGCTTCGAGCTGGCCCGTAGCCATACCGACTGGTTCACCCGATTCGGCGGCCTCTACCGGCCGGAGACGGTGGCGGGCATCCGGCACGGCCAGAGCGTCGCGCCGGAGGACCACGAGGCGGCGCTGCGCGCCCGTGAGCACTTCCGTGACCGGATCGCCGAGGAGACCGGGCGGGCCGGGGTGGACCTCTGGCTGGCGCCCTCCGCCACCGGGCCGGCGCCGCTCGGGCTGGACAGCACCGGCGACGCCGTGATGTCGCTGCCCTGGAGCTACGCCGGGCTGCCCGCGCTCAGCCTGCCCGCCGGGCCGGCGGCCGGCGGTCTGCCGCTCGGCCTCCAGGTGGTCGGCGCGGCCGGCGCCGACGAGCGGCTGCTGGCCCAGGCGGCCGTGCTGGAAAGGGCGTTGGGCCGGGTCCGGGGGGTCTCGGGTCAGGGCGTCCGGTAGGCGTCGCCCTGAGCGAGCACGGGTGTCGCCGGGTCGGTGGCGTCCGCCCGGAGCAGGCGCAGGGCGGCCAGGGCGGCCCGGTCGTACGGCGTCGCCTCGTCGAACAGCACGGCCTGTGAGTTGGCCGTCTCCAGGACGGCGACGAGACAGAACGCCAGCCCCTCCAGGTCGGCGTCGGCCCGCAGTTCGCCGGTCGCGCGGGCCTCCGCCAGGGTACTGAGTACCAGGGCGTGCCACTCCCGCGCGCAGGCGGCGAGGGCGTCGCGCACCGGGCCGGGGCGGGCGTCGTATTCGGCGGTCACCTCGAAGAAGAAGCAGCCGCCGGGGAAGACCCTGGCCCGCGAGTACGCCAGCCAGCCCTCGCAGAGCCGGCGGGCCCGGTCGAGCCCGGGAGGGAGGTCCGCCACGGGCGTGATCACGGCGTCCGAGAAGATCCGCCGGGCGGCCCGGACGGTGGCCAGTTGCAGCTCCTCCTTGGAGCCGAAGCCGGCGAACACCCCGCTCTTGCTCAGTCCGAGGTCGGTGGCGAGCCGGCCGATCGACAGCGCGTCCAGACCCTCGACGGAGGCGATCTCGACCGCGCGGCGCAATACCGTCCGGCGGGTCTCCTCGCCGCGCAGGACCCGTCCGTCCGTGGTCGAACCGGCCACCGTCCACCTCGGTCTCTCGTCGTGTTCCGTGCCGCCAGGGTAGCGGGGCGCCCGTGCCGCCCGGCCCGGAAGAGCGGAGGAAGGGCCGGGGGCGGCCCTGAAAATGTACGAACGGTCGTGCTAATATCCTCGCGAGTTCGGCCCCCGCACCCAGGCACGCCCGTCAGACCCGACAGGGAGACCCCATGGACCCGGCCGTCGCACTGATCCGCACCACGCTCAACACCACCTCGCTGCTCGCTCCCCGGCTGGCCGGGCGCGGCGCGTTCGAGCTGTTCCGGCACCCGGTCCGGCGCGGCCGGCTGCGCGAACGCGAACGCGACGTCCACCGGCAGGCCGCCACCGAGCGGCTCACCGTCAACGGCAAGCGCGTGGTCGTCTACCGCTGGGGCGACGGCACCCGGCCCGTCCTGCTGATGCACGGCTGGCAGTCCCGGGCCTCCCGCTTCGCGGCCTACGTCCCGCGGCTGCGGGCGCTCGGCCTGAGCCCGGTCGGCTTCGACGCCCCCGGGCACGGCGAATCCGGCGGCCGCGCCACCACGGTGCTGGAGTACCGCGAGATCGCCGGGCGGCTCCAGGAGCGGTACGGCGACTTCGAGGCCGTCGTCGCGCACTCGCTCGGCGTCGCCGCCGCGTTTCTCTCGCTGCGCGAGGGCCTGCGGGCCGGGCGGCTGGTCGCGCTCTCCGGGGTCAGCGAGTTCTCCGGCCTGCCCACCGCCTTCTGCGCCGGCCTCGGGCTGAACGCCCGGATCGCACGGGATCTGCGGCGCCGGGTCGGCGGGGAGATGTTCGCGGGCGTCGACGACGTCTGGGAGTACTTCGACGCCGCCCGCCGGCCCGAGGAGATCGGGCTGCCGATCCTGGTGGTGCACGACGAGGGCGACGACGTGGTCGGCCTGGACCACGCCCACCGGCTGAAGGCCGCCTACGGCGACCGGCTCGAACTGCTGGTCACCCGGGGGCTGGGCCACCGCAGGATCGTCGCCGAACCCGCCGTCGTCGACAACGCCGTCGGCTTCCTGGCGGCGCGCCAGGAGGTGGCATCCGCATGAAGGTGCTCGAACTGCACGCCCGTTCCCTGGAGTTGGCCGCCGAGGTGGTCGACGCCGTCCGGCCGGACCGGTTGGCGCTGCCGACGCCCTGCGCGGGCTGGACACTGGGCCGGCTGCTGGCGCACGCGGTCGGCCAGCACCGGGGCTTCGCCGCGGCGGCGCGCGGTGCCGGCCCGGACCTCGCGCTCTGGGCGGACGCGGAGCTCGGGGGCGACCCGGCGGGCGCGTTCCGGCGCTCGGCGGACGAGCTGGTGGCCGCGTTCGCCGGGGCGGCCTCGGCCGGACGGGAGTTGTGGCTGCCCGAGATCCGGGCCGGCGGCACCTTCCCGCTGCGGCAGGCGGCCGGCTTCCAGTTGCTCGACACGCTGGTGCACGGCTGGGACGTCGCGGCCGCCCTGGGGGCGCCGTCGGGTCTGGTGGCGGCGGTGGAGGCCGACCGTCCGCTGGCCGCGGCCCTGGTGGCGGTGGCGGAGCTGGTCCCGGCCGAGCCGCAGGACCGGGGGCCGGGGCGGGCGTTCCGCGAGCGGCGCGAACCGGGCGGGCTCGCCGGGTCCGCCGGGCCGTTCGACCGAGCGCTCGCGCTGCTCGGACGGGACCCGGGCTGGACGCCCGCGGCCTGAGCGCCTGCGCGGGTGTTTTCAGCGGTCGTCGCGCCGCTCGTCGGGGAAGCGGGGCCCGCCGATCAGGAACAGCAGCGCGGCGGTCGGAAAGCCGGTCGAGGCGGCCAGCAACACGATGAACTGCCAGACCATCCCGTGCTCCTCGTCAGTCCCGGGCCGCCGGAACCCCCGAAGGAGATCCCAAACCTGACAGGCCCTGATCGGCCGAATTGTCCACTCGATATCCGACGGTATGGCCGAATCACCCCGGCTGCCACCGGACGCCGGGCGGCCAGTGCCCCGTCGTCGGCGCCACACCGGTGCAGCGGTCCGGGCACGGGCGGCGGACGGCGGCCACACTGTCGGGATGCAGGTACAGCTCGCAGGGGAAGCACAGCGGCCGGACCGGGAGAACGAGGACTTCGCGGCGGTCTCGCCGGAGGCGTTCGTCCTGCTCGACGGTTCGAGCACGCCGCCCGGCCTGGAATCCGGCTGCCGCCACGGCACCGCCTGGTACGTCCGCCGGCTGGGGGTGCATCTGCTGGCCCGGCTCACCGACCGCGCGGACCGCTCGATCGCCGAGTGCCTGGCCGACGCCATCGTGGAGACGGCCGCGCTGCACGGCGGCCGCTGCGACCTCGCCCACCCCAACACGCCCGCGGCCATGGTGGTCGCGGCCCGGCGGCACGGCGCCTCGCTGGAGTACCTGGTGCTCGGGGACTCCCTGCTGGTGCTGGAGCCCAAGGACGGCCCGCCGAAGGTGATCGGCGACAACCAGCGCTTCCCGGACGGCGAGGAGCTGCGCCGGCAGGTCTGGTCCGCCGTTCCCGGCTCGGTCGAGCGCGCCGCGCTGCACCTGGAGTACGCGCTGGCCGTCCGGGCCGTGCGGAACACCGGCGACGGTCCGTGGATCGCGGCGGCCGGCCCGAAGGCCGCCCAGCACGCCGAGACCGGCTTCGTCGGCCTGGACCGACTGCACGCGGTGGCCGCGCTGACCGACGGAGCCGCGCGCTACACCGAGCGCTTCGGCCTCGGCGGGTGGGCGGACGTGCTGCGGCTGCTCGCCGAGTCGGGCCCGGCCGAGCTGATCGCCCGGGTGCGGGCGGTCGAACGGTCCGACGCCGCCTGCGAGCGCTGGCCGCGCGGCAAGACGCACGACGACGCCTCGGCCCTGTACGCCGTGCTCTGAGGCCTCAGGGCTTGGGCGTACAGGGCCGGGGGAGGTGCCGGGTCAGTCGACCGGGTGGCCGAACGAGCCGGACTGGAAGTCCCGCATGGCCTGCTCCAGTTCGCGGTGGCTGTTCATCACGAACGGTCCGTACCAGGCGACCGGCTCCCGGATCGGCTGCCCGCCCAGGACGATCACGTCCAGGTTGGGGTGCCGGGAGTCCTGCTTGGCGTCGGCGGAGATGGTCAGGGTGTCGCCCTCGCCGAACACCGCGGCCTGCCCGGTGTGGACCGGCCGGCCCTCGGCGCCGACCGTGCCGTCGCCGTTCAGCACGTACACCAGCGCGTTGAAGTCGGGCCGCCACGGGAGGGTGACCTGCGCGCCCGGGGTGATGCTGGCGTGCAGCAGGGTGATCGGGGTGTGGGTGGCGCCCGGACCCTGGTGGCCGTCCAGCTCACCGGCGATCAGCCGGAGGATCGCGCCGCCGTCCGGGGTGGAGAGCAGCTTGACGTGCCCGCCGTGGATGTCCTGGTAGCGCGGTGCGGTCATCTTGTCGGACGCCGGGAGGTTGACCCAGAGCTGGATGCCGTGGAACAGGCCGCCGGTCAGCACCAGCGACTCCGGCGGGGTCTCGATGTGCAGGATGCCGGAGCCGGCCGTCATCCACTGGGTGTCGCCGCCGCCGAGGTGGCCGCCGCCGCCGTGCGAGTCCTTGTGGATGAACTCGCCGTCGATCAGCCGTCATCTCCGGTATGAACGTTCACGCCGGCGTCTACGCCCGTCAGTCCGACGCGCGGGAGAACGGGAGCGAGACGTCCACCACGACCCAGCGCGAGAAGGGCTTCGAGGAGGCCCGGAAGCGTAACTCCGTGTCCATCAGCTACTTCGAGGACCTCGGGATCTCCGCCTTCACCGGTGTGGAGCGACCGGACTTCGAGAAGCTGTTGAAGGCGTGCCGAGAAGGCCGGATCAACCTGCTGATCGTCTACTACATCAGTCGGCTGTCCCGCCTCGACCCGCTCGACGCGATCCCGATCGTCGTGGAGTTGCTGAACCTCGGCGTGACCATCGTCAGCGTCACCGAGGGTGAGTTCCGCAAAGGCAACATGGTGGATTTGATCCACATCTTCATGCGGCTCGACCAGTCCCACAACGAGAGCAAGAACAAGAGCATGGCCGTCAGCGGGGCCAAGGCCACCGCGCGCGAACTCGGCGGCTACCTCGGGGGCAAGGCCCCGTACGGGTTCGAGCTGAAGGCCGTGACCGTGTTCACGGCGGACGGCAAGCCGATCGTCATTCAGACCCTGGTGCACACCGCGGACGAGCCCGAGGTCATCCGTGGCTGGTGGGCGACGATCAAGCGGCACAAGGACGAGCCCTACGACCCCAAGCGGCGGAGGCACCCCGGATCGCTGGGCGGGATCGTCAACAGCATGAACAACGAGGACATCGTGCCTACGCGAGGGGCGACGCACGGGAAGCTGACCAAGGACAGCGCCTGGGACACCAAGACCGTCAAGCGCATCCTGCGTGACCCCCGGATAGCCGGGTTCGCCGCCGTGCCGGTGTACAAGGTCGCGGAGAACGGCAAGGTGACGAGCCAGATCGAGAGTTACCGCATCCTGCGCGACCCCGAGACGATGCTTCCGCTCCGGATCTACGACCCGATCATCCCGTCGGAGGAGTGGTACGAGTTGCAGGAGTGGCTCGACAGCCGAGGGCGTGGAAAGGGCCTGTCACGAGGTCAAGCCCTGTTGTCCGCCATGGACCGGCTGTTCTGCGAGTGCGGAGCGGTGAAGACCTCGCACGCGGACTCCAACGCGATCAAGCGGTCGTACCGGTGTCGTCGCCGCAAGATCCTTCCGGGGCAGCACGCCGGCGACTGCACCATCAGCCAGGCTGCTCTGGACGACCACGTGGTGAGGAGCGTCTTCGCGCTGCTGCGCGAGGTCGAGCACGATCACGAGGCGCTGGCCGTGCTGGCGGAGGCCACCCGTCGATTCGGCGTCGCCAACGAGAAGCCAGAGCGGGTCCGGGAGCGGTCGATGCTGGTCGCGGAGCGGGCCGACGCTGCGCGGGCGCTCGAGGAGCTGTACGACGACCGCAAGGCAGGTGGCTACCGGGGCGACATCGGCCGGCGTCGGTTCCTCAGCGAGGAGTCCGCACTGCTGGCCCTGTTGGAGGCGGCGGAAGAACGAATCGCGGTGCTGCAGGAGGCCATCACGCCGGTGATCCCCATCGCCGAGTGGCTGCCGCAGGACACATCGGCGGACCCGATCGGCCCGGGCTCCTGGTGGCACGGCGCGGACATTGCCGAGCGCCGGAAGTTCATCAAGTTGTTCGTGGACCGGATCACCGTCTTCAAGTCCAAGGAGCGTGGCGGACGGGCACCTGTTCAGGAGCGGGTGAAGATCGAGTTCGCCAAGCGGAACGAGTCGGCCGACGAGAGCAGCGGCCGGAAGCTGTAGCAGTCGACACAGAACAGGCCGTGCCCCCGAACGGAGATGTTCGGGGGCACGGCCATGTCTTGCGACCGGCTGAGATCCAGCCAGGGTGCCCGGGCGCCAGCCCTGCCAGCCGGCGATTTCCGCGCCCACGGTGGGGCGGTAGGGCACCACGGTGGGCGCACCTTGCCCATCATGGCGCGCGCGTTGGGCCTTCTATCCCTGGCTCAGCTCGTCTAGGAGGCTGGACGCGGACCAGCGGGTGGGAGTGCCGGTGGCGATCAGTGGCTACTTCTCGCAGGCGATCCCGTCGCCGTCCCGGTCCAGTGCGGGGCGGTAGCCCGGCTGTCCCCGGTAGATCGGAGCGGCGCCGGCAGCCTTTGCTTCCGTGCAGTTCTTGTAGTAGGCCGCCGGCGGCGCTGCAGTGGGCTCGGACTTGGGGGCGGTCTCGGGTGCCGGAGTCACAGCGGGTCGCGGAGCCTCGGCGACGGCCGGTGCCGTGGGGTGGGGCTGAGCCGGAGCCGGGTTCTCTTGAGCCGGGGCCGGGTTCTCCTGGGTGGGGATGGGCAACGGCTCGGGCGGTGCGGTGGTGGGCTCGGCCGTGGGGCTGGGGCTGTCGCTGGGAGTCGCCTCCGGACTGCTGCTCGGCGGGGCGGTGGTGATGACGGGGGCCGGGGTGTCCTTCTTGGCCGGGCCGGTGATCGTCCCAATCCAGAAGAGCGACATGAACACGCACCACACGGTGAGCAGCACCTTGGCGACGACGTGCACGCGGCGCGACCGCCACGTCATCACGGCGGCGATCGGGGGAAGGAAGATCAGCAGAGCGATCCGTACCAGTCGGTTCCTCGGGGTGCGCTGATGGGGATGAGCGGACGGCGGCTGGTACGGCTGCACTGCGGATCCTCTGGTTTTGTGGAGATACGGTGATCGCATTCTCCCGTATCGACACGACCAGGCGGTCGCAGCAGCACACCAGGTCGACTCCCACGCCGTGGGGCCCTACTGAGCAGAGGGCCGCACGACTGTCAGCCGAGGTGTCCGAAAAGAAAGCTCGATGCCGCCGGTGGCCGGAACAGTGATCAGTTCGAGAGCCAGTTCACAGCGGGTTTCGCCCACAGCCTCAGCGAGCTGGGCACGGACCTCGGCCGCCGAGTCGGCGAACAACCGCGAAGGTGACCGGAACTCGAACCGACCGAGGTACCGGTGCCCGGCGAGCCGGAAGCTCACCGTGGTGTCCGGTTGAGGGGCTTGCAGGGCCTTGGCGAGCGCGGCTCGTTCGTCTGGTGCAGTAGGGCAGCCACACACCGTTCCGTGCCGGTCGGAGGGAGACAAGAATCGCTCCCCGTCGCAGTGGTGGATCAGCCCCTTCGGGCCCCACAGCCGGAACTGGGTCGTGACGGAGTCCGCGCTGTCGAGAACGATCGGCAGCACGGGCGAAGTAGTGATTAGGTCGGCGAGGGCGCCGTCAGTCATCGGCACACCGCCGAAGGCGCGGGCGACCGCCTCGGCGATCTCCTCCGTGGTGTCCGTCAGGCGCCAATTCGGCAGTGACTCGGGCCGGTTGCCGACCCGTCGACCAGTGTGGAACTGCCCAGCAGGTGGAGGGGTGGCTACAGCGCATTGCTCGCGTGCGCCGTGAACCGGTGCGGACGGGATGGTGACGTGGGGATTCCGCGCTACGGCGGTGATGGGCATGGGTCTCCTGTCCGGGGTCGGTTCCCTGGCGGGCAGCGCGAAGGGGCCGATGACGATGTGGGTGGTGTTGGGGTGGTGTTCGCTCCAAGCCGGGAGCGGAGAGACGCGCCGGCTGCTGGGCGTCGTCGTGAAGCCGGACCACGCGACAGACGTCGGGTGCGGCGGAAAAGCTGCGTCGTAGAGCGGGCAGAGTGGAGTCCTGTGCGCGCAGGCGGCGGCTGGGGAGGACCGTCAGACCGGTCTGGGCGCTCCGAGGGCGAAGGCCGAAGAGGCCGGCCGTGGTGAAGGCCTGGTCGCCGTGCGGGGAGCGGTGGTGGTGCGGCGCTTGGTGGGCGGCACGCGGTTCCTTCCTCGGTGGCTGGTGGGCTGCAACCCTGCACCGGGGTCGATCGTCGTGGATGGGCGGTTCGTGCGGTCGGTGGCCGCGTGGGGTGTGACGTTAGCTCTGCTTCCCGGCCGCGCCAAGTGGCGCTTCCGTGGTGCAGTGGGGACTGTAGACGGGGTCCGGCTCGCTCCGAAGAACGATCATGGTCGCGTCGTGGATCGGCCGGTGACTACTCCTGCGCGGCGGCGTCCGACGGCTTCTCGGCCTGCTGGAAGGCCGGGTAGCGCAGGAAGACCATGGGGCTCTCGCGGACGGGGCCGCGGCGGCGGTTCTCCTCGGCGATGGCGCGGGCGATGCGGTTGTTCAGCTCCTGGGCGTGCTGGGGGAGCATCGCGTTGTACTGGTCGACGGCCTTGAACACCGAGCTGGTGCTCTGCATGAGGTCGAGCAGGAAGCGGTATCTGGCGACCACCTCAGTGGTGAGCTGGGTGATGTGCTTGTCGGAGGAGGACTCGGGCGGGCCGAGGAATTCCTCCAGCGGCAGGTCGAAGACCTTGGCGAAGCCGATCGCCTCGTCGAGGTTGATCCGGCGGCGGGGCTCGCCGCTCTCGATCCGCCAGACGGAGGACTGGTTCATCGGGTAGCCGGCAGCAGTCATCCGCTTCGCGAGTTCGCCCGTGCTCCACCCCAGGTACTCGCGCTCCAGGCGGACCCGTTCGGCGGCGTGTTCCTCGCTCAGCGAGGGCGGCGGCGGTGGGCTTTCCGGAGTGGCCGGCTGCTCGGACATTCGATTCACCTCGCATCGATGAGTGATGGCATTTGCATGAGAGCGAGGTCGACTATAGGGTGATCCGCATAGGATCGCAAGTCGATGCAAAGTGCATCGCCTGGGGTCTCTGCTCGCGGAGACGGCGAAGGCCCCCGGCGCTACCAACGCCGAGGGCCTGAAAGGTCCCCAAAACCGCCCATCCACGACGATCGACCCCGGTGCAGGGTTGCAGCCCGAGCGCACCGAGGAAGGAACCTGCGTGCTCCAGCGTACGGTGTTGCCCACCGCCGACGCAGCCGTCCGGCTCAGCCCCCTTGTTGTCTCCCGTCCCCGTGCCACCTTCTGGGACCGCCTCGCCGTCGCCTTGATCGGCCTGGCCGGCTTCGCCCTGTCCTTCGACGCCCTCCAGCAGATGGCCGTCGCGATCCACGTACGCGGACCGCTGACGTACGTCTTCCCGTTCACCCTCGACGGCTTCATCGCCTACGGCGTGCGCGCCCTGCTCGTTCTGCGCGCCGCTCCCTGGACCGCCCGGGCCTACGCCTGGCTGCTGTTCGCCGGAGCGACGGCGGCGAGCGTGTGGGCGAACGCCCTGCACGCGGTCCGGCTCAACCACGTGCTCGACGACGGCGGCCAGCTCCGGCTCGGGGACGCTGCGGTCGGCGTGCTCGCCACGCTCTCGCCGATAGCCCTCGGCGGGGCGGTCCACCTCTACATCCTCATCGCCCGGCACATCCCGGACGGTCCGGTTGCTGATGGCGGACCGTCCGGCGGGACTTCTGCCGACCCCCTGCCGCCGGCCGTCGATGAGCCGGACGGTCCGGTCGTGACCGGACCGGGTTCGGCGCCACGTGATGCCGACGGCCAGCCGTCCGCCGGGACGGACGGTCTCCAGGCGGAGGGGGCGGCGGAACTGCCTGGCCCCGAGAAGCCGGCGGACGGTCACCGTTCGGACGACGGCGAGGAGGTCCGGACGCGGCGGACCGGGCGGCCTCCGGGTGCGTCGATGGACCGGCTGCTGGAGGTTAGCCGTCCGGCGGTCCGGGCGCACGGGCGTCCCAGCCGTCCGGTCGTCGAGCGCGCGGTCCGCGAGGCCAACCTGCCGCTCGGCAGTACGCGCTTCACGGCTTTGATGGACGAACTCCGCAAGGAGTTCCCCGACGATCAGGTCCGCCAGCACCCGCCGGTCGACTGACCGGACGGTGGTGACCGACCGGCCCGGTCCGGTCGGTCACCACGACTTCTGCCGATGCGCGGAAGTCTCCCCGCTCGCCGGTTCCGCCTGCGGTCGATTCCTGACCGGACGGGACCGGCCGCTCTCCCGTCGACCGCGCGGTTCCCGATACCGAGGGGCCGCCAGCCCCTACCAACGATGTTCGGCACCGCCAAGCCGGAACCTGCGCGGATACTGCCTCCGCTTCCCACACACCCCCGTACCCGAGGACCATCCCCTGACCGACATCCGACCCACAGCGTGTCCGCACCCGGCAGGCGCCATCGACTCCGTCGACCGCAACGAGGCCGACCGCCCGCAGGCCGACAGCGGAGCAAGCAAGTGGCTGCGCCCGTCCTACGGACGGTCGCAGCCGGAGGCCCCCGCCCAAGGGGGCGAGGGCCGACCGGTGTTGCCGCGCGCGAGGGCGCACGCGGCAACACCGACCCAGTACTGCGAGGGCGCGGCACAGGGAGAGGAGAAGCCCGACACCCTCGCAGCATCGCCCGCTGCCCCGCGCCCGCTGCGCGCTACCGAGATCGCCGCGAAGCGTCGAAAGCCCAAGCGCCGTACGCGCGATGCCGCGAACCTGAAGAACGCCAAGATCACGGTCCGCTTCAACCCCGACGAAGCCGCGGTCCTCCGCCAGCATGCTGGCGAGCGGGGCATCTCGGTCTCCGCCTACATCGCCCGCAAGGCCCTGGCCGAAGACGGCAGCCTCGCCGACTCCCAAGACGAGCAGCTGGACGCGGCGATCGACGAGCTGGCCGAGACCCGTAAGCAGCTCGCGGGCATGGCCCGGAACATCAACCAGATCGCGCACCAGGGCCACATGGGTATCGCCCCGGAACCCGGTCCGGTCCGCGACGTCTTCATCGCCGGGACGGTGCTGTCCGTCGCGGTGCGCGAAGCGGTGGCGGACATCGACCGTACGGGGATGCGGCTGGCGAAGGCGAAGGCCGGTCGCAGTTGATCAGCAAGCCGGTTCGTGGCAGCAACACCCTTGGCGCGCTGCAGTACCTGTACGGGCCGGGTAAGACCTACGAGCACACCGACCCGCACATCGTCGCGTCCTGGGACGGCTTCGCGCCGGACCCGGGGCGCGACCCGGCGGCGACCCTGGAACAGCTGAGGGATGCCCTCGACCTCCACGTCGTCCGCTACCAGGCGAAGAGGAAGTTCGAGAAGCACGTCTACCACCGACCGGTCCGCGCTGCCCCCATCGACCGGATCCTGACCGACGAGGAATGGGGCGACATCGCCCGCCGGGTCGTGGCCGCCGCCGGCATCGCCCCCGATGGCGACGAAGACGGTTGCCGCTGGGTGGCCGTTCGCCATGCCGACGACCACATCCACATCCTGGCCACGATGATCCGCGCCGACCTCACCCAGGCCGAAATCTGGGGAGACCAGTACCGCGTCGAGGACGAACTCACCAAGATCGAGCGCCAGTACGGGCTCAAGGACCTCTCCGACACCCGGACCCGCGAGTACCGGAACGCGATCCCCAAGCGTGCCAAGGGCGCCGAACTGCGCAAGGCCCAGCGCCTCGGCCGGGAAGGCACCGACCGTGACCGCCTGCGTACCGCCGTCCGCCAGGCGCTTGCCGGGGCCGCGGACGAGGAGGAGTTCACCGCTCGGCTCGCCGCGAAGGGCGTGCTCCTCGGCGTGCGCCGGGCGCCGTCCGGCGACGTGACCGGCTACAAGTTCGCGCTCACCGCCGACGACGAGACTGAGCCGCTCTGGTTCTCGGGGAGCAAGCTCGCCTCCGACCTCACCCAACCCAAGATCCGCGCCCGCTTCACCGCCGGCATCGACCAGCCCACCCACCCCGCGCCCGAAAGCACCACCCGGACCGCCATCGGCCGCCATCGGGCCAGCACCACTGTCGAACTCGCCTACCCGGCCTTCGATGACGAGCACGATGCCGCCCGCGCAGAGGCGGTGATCCGAGGCGGCCTCGAAGTCCTCGACACGCTCGCCGCCACCAGCCCGACCCTCAGCAGGAAGGAGATCAACCAGGCCGCACGGGCCCTGGAGTACACCCGCATCGCCCACACCCGCGCAGCCGACACCGACCTGCGCACGATGCGCTCCGCCGCCCGCGAAATCCTCTACGCCGGCCCCAGCACCGGCCGCGGCGAGGACGGCACGGCCGCCGCCACGATCCTCTCCAGCCTCGTGCTGCTCGTGATCGTGATCGCCAAGTGGCATGCCGCCCAAGGCCACCGGCACCAAGCCGAAGCCGCCCACGCCGCAGCAGGACACCTGCGCGCCGCCTACTTCCGGCACGCGGCCAAGTCGATCGCCCACCTGACCCTCGAAGGCCGGCTCCTCCCGAAGACCGCCCAAGACCGGCAGGCCGACGCCATCCGCCGCACCCTGCCCGCCGACCAGGCAACCCGCCTGCTCGCCGAGGACAACTGGGCAGCCCTCGCCGCCACCCTCGCCCAGGCCGAAGCGGCCGGCCACGACCCGACCGTCCTGCTCACCCACGCGGCCGGACGACGCGAACTGGCCACTGCGGACTCGCCCGCCGCCGTGCTCACCTGGCGCATCCGCCGCGACGCGGGCCTACCCGCTCCGGCGCTGGCAGCCCCCCAGGACGAACTGCGCACCCGCGCAGCCCTGTCCAGGACCTCCACCCGTCGCACCATCGACCCCGCAGCGGGCACAACCGGCCCACCGCCCACGCCACCGGCGCCGCCAGTGTCCGGGCCGTATCGCCCCAAGCGGTAATCGCCACTTACCAGGCCGGGGTGGGAGCGATCCCACCCCGGCCTGGCGGGCCCGAGCATTGCGCCGTCCTCCATGAAGACCCAGACCGCTTGTCCGGTGCCGTCGTTCGCCGAGTGAACGGGTGTGCTGTTCTCTCGATGAACGGCCGCCGTGTTCACCGGGCGAATCGATAGTTCTGTTCAGAGTCCGAACGACGGGGCTGTTCAGTTTCTGAACGGTCGCCCTGTTCAGAAACTGAACAGTGGCTTCTCGGTAAACGTCCATACCCGTGGAACACTCCGGGGTCCTTACCGTCGAACCGTGAGATGGCGGGCGGTGGGAACACCAACTGGACTTTCACCTTTGCCGTTTGGAGATCGAGTTGAGCCGGATCGAGTGTGATGCTGATCGCTCGCCGATCGTGTCGATCTTCGAACGGCGTGTGTGCTACGTTCCGTGGTCCAATCGAAAATAGGCGACCCCGGCAGCGCGCCAACGCTCCGGGGTCCGGCAACAGGAGTCTCAACCTCCCGATGCGCGTCCATCGTAGCGCCCACGTGCGCAACTTCACCGTGCTGCCCAACGCCGTCCTGCAGTACCGACGGCTCTCCTACACCGCCCGCGGCCTGCTCGCGGACCTCCTCTCCCGGCCCGACGGCTGGCGCGAGGACGGTCGGCACATGGCCGACACCAGCCCCCAGGGACGCGGCGCGATCCGCAAGGCTCTGAAGGAGCTGACCGACGCCGGCTTCTACCGGGTCGAGAAGATCCGCATGGCCGACGGCACGATCATCACCGAGACCCACGTCTACGACACCCCGCAGCTCGCGGTGCCGGGTGCCACCCGTCCGGTCGCCGGTGAAGCGACCACCGGCGGTGCTGACGCCCTTGTAAAGGACCTGGTGAAAGAACCCACCCTCCCTGCCGACCGCGTCGACGGCCAGGTGGCCGACGACGCAGTGGAGGAACCGGGCGGGCGGGAGGATGAGCGGCAGGAAGCCGATGAGGCTGCCCCGCTGCCGGACGAGCAGGTCCGTGCGGCGGTTGCCATGCTCTTCCGGGCAATCCGCCCCGAACCGCGCCTGCGCCTCGGTGAGGCCGAGGCCCGGAAGCTCGCCCCGCTGGTCGCCCAGTGGCTGGAGCGCGGCGCGAGCGACGCTGACCTCGCCCAGGCTCTGCTGCCTGGCCTTCCCATCCCGCTTCACTCGGCAGCATCGGTGGTCCGCTACCGCCTGGAGCACAAGATGCCGCCTGTTCCAGCCCCTGCCCGCCCCACAGCGGCCCGCTACGCCGAGTGCGCTATCTGCCACGACCCCGTGCCGCAACCGGGCATCTGCCGCCCGTGCGCCGGCCTCGGCGAGCGCAAGCCCACTGTCGGGGGAGGGGAAGCGGTCGCCCGTGGCGGAGCGGCCCGTGCCCGGGCGGCTCTGCGGGCTACCCGACCGATCGGGCTGGGCCTCGGCACGCTGGTCCCGGTCGGCTGACCGGCGCGTCCGTCCGGCGGCAGGCGCTACCGGGGGATCAGCGACCAGCGCGAACGGCGGTGCCGCCCCGGGCGCCTTGTAGCTGCCCGGGAGCCTCCGCCCTGCGGGGTGGGCTGGGTCGAGCAGGGCGGCTCGTCGTTGAGCAGGATCGAGCGCCAGACCCGTTCCTGGAGTTCGCGGATGCAGGGTTCGCAGGCGTACATGGGTGCCTGGGCGCCGGCGACGTGAGCGGGGCCGATCCACAGGACACGGGTCCACTGCTGGCCGCAGTACAGCCAGCAGAAGCCGTCGACCCAGGTGTTGCCGTCGTCGGTCGCGGGCGGGTCGGGTACGTCGCCGCGGGCGAACCCGGCGATGCCGGGGATCACGATGTGTGGCTCGGGCAGCATGGGATCACCTGCCCGGACTGTGTCCGCCGTCGGCTTCGGCAGCTCCGTCGGAGCCCACTCCGTCGATCGGCGCCCACTCGTGTTCCAGGATCGAGTAGGTGATCGAGTCGCGCCAGGCTCCGTGGACGAAGACGTGGTCGCGGATGCGTCCGTCCTCGGTCATTCCGGCGCGCAGGAGGGTGCGTGCGGAGGCTTCGTTGAGCGGGGAGCGGGCGGCCCAGATGCGGTGCAGGCCGAGGACGTTGAAGCCGAGCGCGCACAGCAGGTGGACGGTCTCGGTGCCGTGGCCCTTGCCCCACGCGGCCTGGTGGAGGGCGAAGCCGATGGTGGCGGCCTGCTGAGGCTCGGTGGCCAGGCGCGCGTAGCCGATCAGCCGGTGTTCGCCGAGGAGGGTGACGGCGAGGCAGTACTCGTCGCGCGGGGTGGCGTGCGCGGAGGCGATGGAGCGGGCGGTGATCGCCTCGACCTGCTGGCGGGTGCGGGGTTCGAAGCTGAGGTGGCGGGTGGCCTCGGGATCGCCGTAGATGGCCAGGAGGTCGTCGGTGTCCTCGGCTTCGACCTCGCGCAGTGCCAGGTTGGGGCCGGTCAGGTGAACTGGGGTCATGGCTGCGGAGCCTATCCGCGGGGTCACCGGACGAGGACCGAGGTCGGGGTGGCGGTGAAGGCCTCGATCTCCTCGCGCAGACCGGCCGCCGCGCCGCTGCCGCTGCGGCGGCCGTCGCCGTGCAGGGCGGCGTGGACGCGCTGGGCGCTGCTCACGATGCCGAAGTTCCGCTGCTCGACGGGGAGGTCGAGAACCGGACGGACAGCCTCGGCGGCGCCCTCGATCTCGCCGCGGGCGATGCGGGCCAGTGCGAGGTCGGTCTGGGCGCCGGCCTGGTCGCCGAAGGCCCACTCGTCCTCGGAGGCGCTGCGGTAGGCGGCGACGGCCGCTTCGGACTGGCTCTCGCCGAGCGCGGCGTCCTGGCCGAGCTGCACGGTGGCCTCGGCGACGTAGTACAGCTGGCGGGGCACCGGGAAGGTCATGATGCCGCCGAAGGCGTCGAGGTCGTCGGGTTCGACGGTCGCGCGGGCGCCCTCGGCCTGCTGGATGGCCGCACGGGTGGCCTCGCCGTCGCCGAGGAGGGAGTGGGCGCGGGCGGAGAGGCAGGCCAGCCAGACGCCGGTGGTGCCGTGGACGTCGCCAGCCACGCTCTGCCCGAGGGCCGCGTACTTGGCGGCCTCGCCGGGGCGGCCGGCCCAGTAGGAGATGAGCGACTGGAGCGAGCGTACCCAGGCACGCATGGCGTGGTGGTCGGCGTTGTCGGCGCAGACGAAGGCGGTACGGGCCTGCATCATCGCGGCGCTCGGGTTGCCGAGGTCGTGGCTGGCCTTGGCGAGCATGCCGGAGGTGATCCCGGCGAGCAGGTACAGCTCCCGGGCCTGCAACGGCTTTACGCGGCCGTGTTCCAGCAGCCGGAAGGTGAGGTCCTGGACCTCGACCAGGTCGCCGAGCAGGGTCGGCAGTGCCAGTTTCGGGTAGGCGGCGGTCAATCGCCGTACCTCGTCGTGGATCTGGCCCAGGGTCTCCGAGCCGATGCTGCTGCCCTCCGCCATCGCGGTGAACCGAAGTGCGCGACGAGCCGCCATCATGACCTGCCTTTCCAATTCCGTGGTGCCCGCGTCGAAGCGGGGTTCGCTGCTGGACGGGCCACCGGCAGGCAGTGCCGCTGCCTGCTCGGGTGGGAGGAGGACAGGGACCGGCCGTGGTGGCGGGACGACGAACGAGGTGGTGCTGGCGTGCGCGGGGCCGGCCGGTGCGGGGGCGAGGAGTTGGTCGACGCCGACGCCGAACATGGCCTCCAGCACCCGGCACTGGTCCGGGTAGGGGCGGGTCTTCACCGCTCCGCCGTACCAGCGCTCGAACTGCCGCTTGGAGACCGACAGTCCCCGGAGCCGGGGGTCGCGTTCCTGCTCGGCGGCCGAGTTCGCCGTCGCCTCGAACCGAAGGCGGAAGGTCTCGTAGACCTGCCAGTGTCGCTGAAGCGTCAAAACCCTTAGGAGTGTGGGAGTTTCAGCCACCGCGGATCATCTCCGTCCCCGTTCGTCTGCTCTGACGATAGCCATGGTTCCTCGACAGGAAACCCGTTCGAGGCCGTACCGGACCAGATGGCGGCGGCCATGACGGCAGTCATGACGCACACCGCCATGACGCCGGTCTCACCGCCCTCAAGGCGACGGGATGGCGACGGCAGCCGTGTCGTATCGGTGCCGCACCCGGCGCCGCCATCCTGAACGCCGCTTCGCTGTCCGTGCATCGTCGACAGCGAAGCGTGAGATCAAGGGCGCTGGGACCGGCGCCCGATCGACCCCATCCAGCACCACGTGCATTCCGGCTCGCCATGCAGTGAGCCGGCCCGGGAGGGAACCGATGGACAGCACCCTGATCGCTCTGGCCGGGCAGATCGCCCAGCTGGACGCCGTGGACTCCGCCCATCTGGAGCGGATGCGCCACGAGGCCCTGACCGCCCAGGCGCCGTGGAAGGCGGAGTACGGCGCCTACCAGTCCGGCGGCTGGTGGACCACCTCGCTGATGAACGCCTCCGGCGACGCCGCCGACGTGACGATCGGCGACTGCGCCGCCAAGCCGACCGACCTGCTGGGGCGGATGCCGGCCACCGCCGCGTTCCTGGCCGACCTCGGCCTGAACTTCATGGGGGTGCGGCTGGCCCGGCTGGAGGGCAACGCCTTCCTCTGGGAGCACCGCGACTACGACGAGCTCCACCAGGTCGAGCGGCACCGGCTGCACGTCCCGCTGCACACCAACACCTCGGCGTTCCTGGTCACCGGTGGCACCAAGGTGCATATGGCCGGCGGGCGGATCTGGCGGCTCACCCCGACGTACGCCCACGGGGTGTGCAACCTGCTCGGCCCCGACCGGATCCACTTGATCGCCGACGTGTACGCCGACGGCGCCTACCGGCACCTGGCCCGCCGGCCGGCGCTCAGCCCGACGGTCGCGGAGCCGTTGCCCGTCGCCGACCAGACGGTCCTCGCGGAGCGGCTGGAGAGCGCCCGCAACATGGCCACCCTCGGCTACACGGAGGCGGCCGAGCGGATGCTGCTGCGGCTCTTCTACACCTACGCCCTGCCGGAGGGCACGGCGTACGACCTGATCGCCGAACTGCACACCTCCCTCGGCGACATGGAGGCCGCGACGCGCTGGGAGACCGCCAAGCGCCGCCTGCTCGCCCTCCCCGCCTGATCCCAGCCCGCACCCACGCCCGGAAGGAAGAAGCGCATGCCCACCCTGCAACTGGCGGCGATCACCCAGGCCAACCGGCCCGCACAGCTGCCGCTGCTGTCGAAGCTCGCCGACATCCTGGCCACCTCCCTGTCGGTGACCCACCTGATGGTCCGCGGCTCCTTGGCCCACGGCACCGCCGACCGCCTGTCCGACGTCGACTTCGTCGTCGGCGTCCACGACGCCCAACTCCCGGCCTTCGTCGAGGCGCTGGACACCCTGATGCCCGTCGAGGCCGGCGCCCTGCTGCCCGGCTGGCGCGACACGATCGTCGCCGACCTCGGTGGAGTCGGGATGGTCTTCCTCGTCCCGGACGAGGGGAAGCTCCACCAGATCGACCTCTACGTCGCACCGGCCTCCCGGATCCCGCGGCTGCAGGCGATGGTCAGCACCGCCGTCCTCCTCGACCGCCGGTCCGGACCGGTTGCCGCGTCGGACATCGCGGCGGCCGAGAGCTTCGTCGCCGCCTTCGCCGCCCGGCCGCGCTCCTGCACCGAGCTGCTGATCGAGCACCTGGTGCTGGCCGTGCTCCTGCACAAGCGGATCCGGCGCGGCCAGCGGTTCGTGGCGTACTCCGAGTGGCACCGACTGCACACGGCGACGAAGGACCTGATCAAGACGGCCCTGGCCCCGGCCTCGCGGTACTGGGGCTGGTACCAGCTGCGCGAGGAGATCGCCGTCACCCCGATCGGCCGGGCCTGCCTGGGCGACCTGGATGCGGCGATCGGCGGCCCGGCCGTCCCGGAGGCGGCCGACGTCACCGAGGCGATCGAGCGGGTGCTCGCCCTGACGGAGCGGGCCTGCCCGCAGGCGCTCGACGGTCTGCGGGACGCTGTCGCCGCCTACCGCACCTACCAGGAGCTGGTGTGAACGCACTCCACCTCGCGGGCCCGGCCGCCAGCCGGGCCCGCGAGGGCCTGAGCGCCGTCTTCTTCGGCGGCGTCGTCCCCACCTCGCACGAGGAGGAGACGCTGGCCGAGGAGATCGGCCGGAGCTTGGCCCAGGCCGGGTACCAGCTCCTGCACGGCGGCTACAACGGGCTGATGGAGGCCGCCGCCCGTGGAGCCGGAGGCCAGGGAGCCACGGTCACTGCCGTCACGCTGATCGGCAAGCACGACGAGTGGGGCGCGTTCAACCCGCACACCACCCTGTCCGTGCACCTGCCCGACCCCGGTGCCCGGCTCAACCACTACCTGGAGAACGCCGACCTGATCGTCGCCATGGGCGGCGGAGTCGGCACCCTCCACGAGCTGACCGCCGCCCTCTACTACGCGACCGTCATCCGGCCCGTCCCGGTCTGTGTCGCCGGACCGGCAGCACTTCGGCTGCTCGCCTTCCTGCGCGAGGAGCGCTGGCTGTACGAGGCCCCGACCCGGCCGCTCGGCTTCCTCGCCACCGCGGAGTCCGCCGACGCCTTCCGCGCCCACCTCGCCACGCTCGACACCGCCCCGATCGGAGGAGCATGACCACCCGCACCCCGCCGGCCGGCCTCGCCGCCCGGCTCGCCGAAACCGCCTGCGTCGACGCCCCGTTCAAGCTCGCCAACGGCACACAGCTCGACGCCTACTTCGACGAGTACCGGATGGCCTCCGACCCCGCGCTCCTTCGCGACACCGCCACCGCCCTGGCCGGCCTGGTCCCCGATGACGCCCAGGTGCTCGCCGGCATCGAACTCGGCGGCGTCCCCCTCGTCGTGGCGCTGTCCGCCGCCACCGGCCTGCCCGCAGTCTTCGTGCGCCGCAAGCCCAAGAGCTACGGCTCGCGACACCAGGTCGAGGGCCTCGCCATCGACGGCCGCCGCACCGTACTCGTCGACGACGTGGTCCGCTCCGGGAGCCAACTGCTCCACATGGCACGCATCCTGCGGATGACGGGCGGACCGGTCACCCACGCCCTGTGCGTCCTGGAACGCCCGCTCGGCGGCCGGGCTCTGCTCGCCGACCACCGCGTCACCCTGCACTCCCTGCTCACCGAGGCCGACCTGCCGACGCCCCGGACGGGTGGTGCCGCGTGAAGCGGGCCGTGCTCTTCGACCTCGACGGCGTCCTCGTCGACAGCCAGGCCGCCCAACTCGCCACCCTGGCGGGCTACGCGACCTCGGCTCTCGGCAGGCGCGTCACCATCGCGGACCTCCCGCCCGCCGCCGCGATCACCCCGCACGAGTACGTCCTCTCCGACCTCGGGCTGGACGGGCCGATCAACGAGGACGGCTGGGCGGCGGCGAGCGCCACCGCCACCCTGACCGCCGAGGTGTTCCCGTACGTCGCCGAGACCCTCGCGTCGCTCCGCGAGGCCGGCGTCGGCACCGGTGTCGTCACCCTGCGAAGCCGCGAACGGGTCAACTGGCTTCTGCCGCAGGACATCCTCGACCAGCTGGACACGGTCGTCTGCTACGAGGACGCCCAGCCCAAGCCCGCCCCCGACGGCGTACTGCTCGCCCTCGACCGGCTCGGCGTCACCCCGAGAGCGGGCATCTTCGTCGGTGACACCGAGACCGACATCCACGCCGCGCACGCCGCGGGCGTCACCGCCGTCGGCGCCGGCTGGGGTTTCGCCGGCCCTGAAGCGCTCACCCGGGCCGGAGCCCACCTCGTGATGCCCCGCGCCGACCACGCCGCCTTCGTCCTGCCCCTCCTGGTCGGCATCGGCCGACAGGAGGACAACTCCAAGCGATCTTGACCCCGGACCCGCTACTGTTGGTGGCGCAGTCGCAGCGGACCGTTGCGTCCCATGTCGGCTGCGCCACCTCAGAGCGACGGATACCGGAGTCATGGTCTACACCGTGGGGGCGCGAGCTATCTGCGCCGAGCTGGAGAACTGAGAACCACTCAGTCCTCGTTCTCGGCCCGGCTCGGCGTGTGATCACCCCACATCTCTCCGCGACTCTTCCGTGAGGGCCATACCGCCATGCGCTCGACGCAGATCCGCTCCACCTTCCTGGACTTCTTCACCTCGCGCGGCCACCGCCACGTCCCGTCCAGCCCGCTCATCCCCTCCGACCCGACCCTGCTGCTGGCCAACGCCGGCATGAACCAGTTCAAGCCCTACTTCCTGGGCGAGGTCACCCCGGAGTACCCCCGCGCCACCACCATCCAGAAGTGCGCCCGCACCTCCGACATCGACAACGTCGGCCGCACCAACCGGCACGCCACGTTCTTCGAGATGATGGGCAACTTCTCCTTCGGCGACTACTTCAAGGCCGACGCCATCGCCTACGCCTGGGAACTCCTCACCAAGGGCTACAACCTGGAGAAGGACCGCCTCTGGATCACCGTCCACCAGGACGACGACGAGGCCGAGCAGTTCTGGCGCAGGATCGGCGTCCCCGCCGACCGCATCCAGCGCCTCGGCGCGGACAACTTCTGGGACATGGGCGTCCCCGGGCCCTGCGGCCCCTCCTCCGAGCTCAACTACGACCGGGGTCCGGCCTTCGGCCGCGAGGGCGGACCGGCCGTCGACGGCGAACGCTACGTCGAGATCTGGAATCTCGTCTTCATGCAGTCCCTGCGTGGCGAGGACGACGACAACGGCACCTTCCCCATCCTCGGCGACCTCGCCCGGCAGAGCATCGACACCGGCCTCGGCCTGGACCGCCTCGCCGCGATCCTTCAGGACGTCGAGAACGTCTGCGGCACCGACCTGCTCCTGCCCACCCTCACCGCCGTCCAGGAACTCGCCGGCCGCGACTACCCCGGCAACGGCCCCGGCGGCGAGGAGAAGGTCTCCTTCCAGGTCGTCACCGAGCACGCCCGCTCCATCGCCTACCTCATCGCCGACGGTGTCCTGCCCGCCAAGGACGGCCGCGGCTACGTCCTGCGCCGTCTGATGCGCCGCGCGATCCGCCACGCCCGCCTGCTCGGCATCGACCAGCCCGTCCTCGCCCCGGCCACCGCCAGCGTCATCGCCAACCTCGGCGACGTCTGGCCCGAACTGGTGGGTCAGGCCTCCCTCATCGAGCAGGTCGTCACCGCCGAGGAGGAGTCCTTCACCCGCACCCTCACCCAGGGCACCCGGCTGCTGAACGCCGCCATCACCCGCAGCCGCGAGGGCCGCTCCACCACCCTCACCGGCGATACCGCCTTCGAACTGCACGACACCTACGGCTTCCCCGTCGAGCTGACCATCGAGGCCGCCCGCGACGCCGGGTTGAGCGTCGACGAGGACCGCTTCACCACCCTGCTCGCCGAACAGCAGAAGCGCGCCAAGACCGGCGGCAAGGCAAAGACCGCCGAAGCCCTGCGCCGCCAGGACGCCTACCGCGAACTGTCCTCCCGCCACGGCCGCACCGACTTCGTCGGCTACGACCGCCTCGACACCGAAGCCACCATCCTCGGCCTCATCGCGGACGGCACCGTCGTGCCCGGCGCCGACCAGGGCAGCACCGTCGAACTGGTCCTGGACCGCAGCCCGTTCTACGCCGAATCCGGCGGCCAGGTCGGCGACACCGGCACCATCCGCACCGCCTCCGGTACGCTCCTGGACGTTCTGGACACCAAGCTCGGTCTGGAGGGCTTCCACGTCCATACCGTCCGCATCCGCGAGGGCGAGATCCGCACCGGCGAACAGGCCGAAGCCCTCGTCGACGGCCCACGGCGCGACGCGGTCGCCCGCTCCCACTCCGCCACCCACGTCCTGCACGCCATGCTCCGCCGCACCCTCGGCGACCACGCCCGCCAACACGGCTCGCTAGTCGACGCGGGCCGCCTCCGCTTCGACTTCGCCCACTTCTCCGCCCTCGACCGCACCCAGCTCGCCGCCATCGAGACCCTCGTCAACGACCACCTCCTCGACGACCCCGAAATCCGCATCTGGCACGCCACCCGCTCCGAAGCCGAGGCCGCCGGAGCCACCGCCCTGTTCGGCGAGAAGTACGGCGACCACGTCCGCATCGTCGACATCGGCGACTTCTCCCGCGAACTCTGCGGCGGCACCCACATCGGCCACGGCGCGGGCGCCGGCCCCGTCCGCATCCTCGGCGAAGCCTCCATCGGATCCAACCTGCGCCGCATCGAAGCCCTTACCGGCCGCGACGCTCTCACCCACTACGACACCGAACGCCGCCTCCTTGAAGAACTCTCCACCCTCCTCGGCACCCGCCCCCAGGACGCCCCCGACACCCTCCGCAAGCGCCTCGAAGCCCTCACCACCGCGCAGCAGGAACTCGCCCGCATCCGCGATGCCGAGCTGCACACCCGAGCCCAGCAGCTCGCGGCCTCCGCCCGCACCGTTCCCGGTGGCAGGATCCTCACCGAGAAGCTCACCGGCCTCAGCCCGGACGAACTCCGCACCCTGGCCACCAATACCGCCGACCTCCTCAACGGCGACCGCGCCGTCGTCGTCCTCTGCACCGAGCACGGCGGCAAGGCCCTCCTCGCCGCCGCGATCACCCGCAGCCTTCACGACACCGGCACCCACGCCAGCCAGATCCTCAGCCCGGCTGCCCGCACGGTCGGTGGCGGAGCCGGCGGCACGGGCCCCGTCGCCAGTGCCGGCGGACGCCGCCCCGAGGCCCTCGACGAGGCCCTCACCATCGCCGGTCAGGACGCTGCCCGAGTCCTCGGCCAGTAGCGTCGGCCGCTGACCTGCGGTCGGTGCCTTTGTTGGGGAGGCACCGACCGCACGTTCTCACCGCTCTCGTCCGGCTGCGGCAAGGTCTTTCAGCAGGACCACGCTCTCGTAGTTGGTCACACCCCACCGCCACGTCCCCACGGGGACGTACCCCCGCCGGCGGTACCAAGCGACCAGCTCAGTGGCCTCGGCCGACGTATCGATGACTGCTTCCGCGGCCCCGAGAGCGAGGATGCGGTCCTCCGCCACGGTCAGCAGCCGGTGCCCGAGGCCTGTCCCCTGACACACGGGATCCACCGCGAGCTGCCAGAACGAGCCCGCATCGGCTGGTGCTGGATACCCCGTGGGCACCGTGTACGGCGCGGCCACTGTCACCGACCCGACCAGCTCAGCACCCCGGAAGGCGAGCCAGCACTCCCCCCTCCCCACCCGGGTAGCCGTGTCCTGCACGGACTGATACGACGCGAAGAAGACCCTGCCAGCCGCTGCATGGGCGGCGTACGCGCGGTGCAGGAGCATGGTGAGCTCCTCGGCCGAATCGCCATCGATGAATCGCCGTATCGAGATGCCTCCGCCGGAGCCAGCCGAACGGCCATGAACGCTGCGCAAGATCACAACGAACAGTCTCGCTCTGATACAGCCGGAGGGCCTCCGGGGACCCGCCGCCCGGTGACCGGTCAGCGCGTAGCGACCGGACACCACTCAGGGCATAGCCGCGAACGCCTCCTGCACGTCCTCGCGCCGCTCCGTCCACCAGGCCAGGAAGCGCTCGGCGGGCAGGAACAGGTGGTCGAAGGAGTGGTCGTCGCGGTCGTAGTGGAAGACCAGCTGCCAGTAGTCCGACATGCGCTTCCACCACAGCCGGTCCACCGCGTCCGCCAGCGCCGGCACGGGAAGCGGCACCACCGACCGGTAGCCGGCCACGAACGCGGACGTCAGCTCCAGATCGAGGAAGCCGTCCTCACCGCCGAACTGCACCGTGGCGGTGCGGGCGACCTCCTCGCCGAACGGCCGGACCCGGATCCGGTCCCAGTCGATCACCCCGACGATCTCGCCGTCCTGCCACAGCACGTTCCGGTGCTGCACGTCACCGTGCGTCCACCCCACCGGGCCGATCGCCACCTCGCCGGCCGGGTGCTCATGCCCGTACGTCTCCAGCAGCACCTTGCGCTCAGCCAGCGCCGATGCAGCCTCGACGTCGAACGCCGTCCGGCTCTCCAGTCCCGCGATCAGGGCGAGGAAGCGATCCGTCTCCTGGTGAGCCTCGGCGGGCGTGGTCACCGAGACGGTCACCTGCTCTGGCCCCGGTGGCAGCAGGCCGGCCGGCCGCTCACCGTTCAAGCGCCGATGGACCTGCCCGAGGAGAACGCCGAGGTCACCGGCCTGCCCAACCGAAAGCGCCGTACCCGGTAGATGGCTCCCCTCCATCCACGGAAGCAGGCAGTACCCGCGGCCGGCGACATCGACCACCGCGTCCCCAGCCGAGGAAACCCGCGCCCTACCCACTGGCAGGCCGTCGTCGGCCAGCTCCGCCAGCGCAGCCAGGTTCCGGCGAGCCAGCGACAGTGGCACATCCATGATCCGCTTTAACGCGAACGAGCCCTCGGCCGTATCCAGCCGCCAGTTCCCGTTCATCAAGCCGTCCGACAGGAAGCGGCACTCCCGCACCTCACCCAGCCCGAAAGCCCGGCCGAGAACCGCCAGATCCTCCGCGATCTCGCTGTAGCGCGCGCCACTTCGGGCGTCGTGAGTCGCTTCCATCACCCCAAGCAGGCTAGTGGAGCAGGGACGCCGATGCGGCCAGTTCGAGAGGTATTCCAGTCGACCTTGTCGTGGTGGATCCGGGCTTAGTCGCGCTCTGTGATCGGCGTGTCAGAGCGAGCCGATAGCTTCGTACGGTCCCATGTAGGAAGGAGTCGGACTTGGCAGGGTTCAAGATCAATCAACGCGGGATCGACCAAATGATGCGCGAGATCCAGAAGGGGGTGGAACGCTCGGCACGGCGTCATCCGATTCGAGTCCCAGTCAGTACGGACCCGTCCAACGGCACGGGCCCGCATGCGCACGGCGGGGTCGCGGAGGACCCGTACCTGTCCAAAGCCCTGCTGTGGTTGGACGATCCGACAGGACGGCAGCGCGGCGGCCTCCGAGACCTGCTGAGCTTCGCTGAGCTGGAGGACCTTCCGAGGGAGGACACCGCTGAACTCGCGCTCCAGTTGGAGCAGCACGGCCTGGTGCAGATCGTTCGCAGCTGGGGCGGAGAACAGACCACAGTTCGACTGATGGATGCCGGCCGAGTTGAGGTGCGGCGGTTGAAGAAGCTTGCTGGTGACAGCGTCGCCCGCGCCAACTACGCCGCTGACGCGGTCCTGCGGTGGCTGTACGACCAGGGTGCCCCGGTGGAGCCCAGCCAGTTCGCCGACGCCCCGGCTGCGTTCTTCGCCGGCACCGTACTCACGGTCGCCGAGATCGCGGAGGCTGCCGTCGAACTCGGAGCACACGGTCTGGCGGACGGCGAGGCCGACTCAGAAGGCACCGGTTCATGCCGGCTGCGGATCACCATGGCCGGCACCGCCTGTATCCGTGGCGGCCACACTGTGAGGAGTTACATGGACAGCCAGCACACCGCATCCACGACGACCAACTACCACGGCACGGTCGTGCAAGGCGGAGTCAGTGGCGGTGTCGTTTCCACCGGCGACCACAACTCGATCAACGTGGGCAACGGGATCGATGCCCAGGCCCTCGCAGGCTTGGTGCAGGGTCTGCGCGATGTCGCCCCGCAGCTCGGCCTCGACCCGGTCGACGCCGAGGACTACGTGGCTGAGGTCGAAGCCCTCGAACGCGACGGCCATGACCCCGAGCAGGGCGGCCGTATCTGGCGCAGGATTATGCGTCTGGCCGGCTCAGAGCTTACGGCTGCTGTAGCTACCGGCGTCGGACAGCAGCTCGTCGAAGTCGGAGCCAATCTCTACAGCTGACGCATGGGCCCGCTCTTGCCCGCGGGACCGGCACAGCCCGGTAGCTCCTTCGGCCCTCGGTCCTCAGCCCCGGGGCCGGGCCAGCTGAGCGACCGGGGCCTCCGACCGCGAGGACACGAACTCGCACACGTCCCCACCGACGACAACGACTGGCACACGCCATCCAGCGAGACTGCAACTGGCCCACAACTGAACCGTCGGGACCGGCCCGATTTCAACCGCTGCCGACAGCCGGGTTGGTCAGCTTGGGCGGGCGTTGGAGTGTCTTCAGCCGAAGTCGGAATGCGCAGTTTCCTCAGGACAAGAGCACCCGCCACAGTGATCACTGGGACGATGGGGACAGGGTCATATAGTCGCGGAATGCGAGTCACTGACATAGCCATGCCGTCCGGTATCACTGCACGTCCACGCGACCCCCGCGGGTACCCCGTCCCGGCGATCACTCCGTGGGAGGACGGCGTCCCGCAGTTTGCCAGCACGAGCATGCGCCGGGTGTTCCTGTGCGTCGAAGAGCGCCGATGCACGGTCTGCGGTAGGGAGATGCAGCCGGGACCAGTGTGGCGCGTCGTGGACGGAGAGGAGGCCGAGATGATCAGCGCGCTGCTGGGCATCGGGAAGGCGTACCGCAACTCTGCGCCCACCGGTGAAGCCCCCGGCCATCGGACCTGCATGATCTACGCCGCTATGGTCTGCCCGTATCTGAGCAGCCCAGAAGGCCGCCGAGGCGAAGCCTCGAACATGTACGGGGCCGAGATCCCCAAGGGGGATGCGCGCGGTATTGGCGGTGGGATCGTGGCCTACAACGACTACGGGTTCGAGCAGACTCCGGCCGGCCCCGGGGTCGTCTACGGCGCGCCCGTCGAGATCATCACGTACAACCGCGCTGAAGACTTGCAGGACGAGATCGCTGCTTCCATCGCGGCCGACGAAACGGTAAGTGGCAAGGCACCGAACTGGCTTGGCGAAGATGAGCAACTGGTTGAGTCCGCGTTCCGCCGTGCCATGCTCTCGCCGGCAGAGCGGCGGGCGCTGGAGGCACAGAAGCGCGCCGCACAAGCCAGGAAGCGGCAGCAGAAGCAAGCGAGGGCGTCTCGCAAGAAGAACCGTTAGAGATGCGCTTGGTGCTCGTTCTGGCCTGGCGCAGTGAGTTAAGCCTTGAGTTGCGTCGGCCCCTGTAGCCAGGGACGCTCGACGTTAGCGGGTCGGGCCCACCCTACCTGTGGGCCCGGCTCGTGCCCTCGGGTTCAATGCCGCCTGGCGGTGCCCGACGTCTTCCGGCCCCTACCCGATGCCGTGGACGTCTTGGCTTTCTCCTGGGAGACTTCCCCAGCGACCTGTGCCGAGAATCCGGCCTCCTTCAGGAACTCCATGGCAGCGAAGATGTCCCTGCACGTCTTCATCAACACCATGACCGACAGGTCGCTCTGCGCCTCAGGTGGCAGGTTGGCCAGCGCGCACTTGTACACGCGCTCCGTGGCCTTGAACAGGCTTCCCAATCTGATCGAGGCGTACAGCTTGCTCATGTCGACGTTGTTGGTGGCCGCGTACCGGCCGTGTACTAGCACGAAGCCCGTCTTTTTGTTCGCGCACTGGTGGTCGCGAATCCATGACTTGCCTCGTTCGAACTGGGCTGTTGTGTTCTCGCCGATGGCCTCCTCTCGGGGAAGGCCGTTGTCACCGGCCTTTGCTACCCGGTTCCAGATATCCTCTCCGCTGTCGTGCGCCGCCTGGCGGCGCGTGGTGGTCATGGCTGCCACCTTCTTTTTAGTTGCCGTTGTCACCCCTTGGTGGCCCGGCGCCCGGACGAACGTCCTTCCGGGCGTGGCCTTTCAGGCAGATGACCCTGTTGTTGCAGCAGCCACTGCCTGCGGCTACTCGCCCTCCTCGTCCTTCAGAAGGCTCGCCAGTGCCTTGTCCATGTCGGTGCGGCCTGTCGTGATTGCGCTCTCACACCAGTCGAGGAGCATCCGCGCTTTGTGGACGTTGTCGAGCACTGCTGCCTTCGTGTCCTCGTTGTAGTCCTGGGCATGGACCTCGGGGATGATCCGCTGCAGGGAGACGAAGAACGATGCGAAGCTTCCGATCAGCCTGAGGATCTCCAGGGGCGCCTCTCTGCCGACCCCTGGGAGGGCCGTCTCCTCGACGACTTCCTCGACCTCCTCGGCCTCTTCAACCGAAGCAAGATCTTCCTCAGCTTCGATCTCGCGGTCGACCTGCCGCCAGTGCTCTCGCTGTGCCTCTCGCAGCATGTTGCGCGAATGAGGGTCGGCCACGACCCGACTGCGCACCTCAGGCCGGGCGATCATCTCCTTCACGGCCTCAGCAGCATCCTCGTCGCTGTGCAGCAGTCGCCGCGTCTTCGCCAGCCGCTCTTCCGAGTTCGTCGGCGTCAGGGGCATGGTTCTGCCGATACGCTGCGCTTCGTTGACCGTCCACCGGTTCTCTTTCGAGAACGGGTCATACGGGTCCTTCCGGATCAAGATAAACCGACTTCGCACCCGTGCGAGTTCTTCGTGGACGGTGAAGCAGACATCCGGGCGCCGCTTCTCCTCAGGCCACTGCGAGGCCACCGAGTAGTACCGACGCAGGGTGGCCTCGTTGACACCAATCTGGTGGGCGAGCAGCTCAATGACCTGCCCCACCTCGCCGTGACCTCGGGGATGGCCGACCAACGCGTTGATCACGAGATCGCCTAGATCGAACTGAATGCTGCTCCTCTGTTTGACCAGCTTCCGGCCCTTGCGAACAATCGGCTCCCACTCAGCGTTCGTGTAGCCCGTGGGAAGTGTCAAGGTTGCCACGAGGCGCCTCCTCACCCGTGCCGCGCACGTGCTGTCGAGCGGGCACCTACCCGCTCGTCTGCCGTCCCGGCTGCCAGAAGCAATAACAACCCATGGCGGCTCTGTGTGCCGTCTACGAATCAATCTACTCCGGCAGTCATGGCCATGCCGGGCGAGCGCCATTGCTCCTGGCTCCTGCCCTGAAGGCACGGGAGAGACCGTGGAAGCACAAACGCACATACCAGCAGCATCGAGGAGGCGCCTTCGTGGATGAGCACTCCGGGATTCCCCAGCCAGACTCTGTCCAGTGGGGGAATTGCGGCTGGCGAGGCCGAGCCCGGCGAAGCCCTCGACGAGGCCGCCGCCCGCGAGCTCAAGGAGGAAACCGGCCTGCTCGTCGACCCTGCCGACCTCCACTTCGTTCACGTCGCACCGGGCTGGGACCAGGTCGATCATTTCGTTCTCTTCGTCGTTGCCACCGACAAGTGGGCCGGCGCCCTCACCAACACCGAACCCGACAACCACCTCACCGCCCGTTGGGTTCCCGCCAGCGACCTCCCCGAGCCGGCGTTCCCCACAGCTGTACAAGCACTCGCCGCCTACCGTAATGGCGGTCCCACCTTCTCTCGCTACGGCTAGGAGCCGACTGCGGCATGACGCGGCTCGTCGAGGATTGTCTCGGCGAGCCAACCCAGCCCTACACGCGCCTCAGGCGACAGCACTGGTCGCTGCCAATCGGACCTTGAGAGCAGCCGTTCCAGTGCCCCGCCCGTGGTGTGAGCTGCTGGAGTCCTCTACGCTGATCAACGTGGCAGTGGGGGAAGACGCCCACCTCAAAGGATTCTCAGGCGCCCGCCGGGCAAAGATGTGGCTTGAGGGCACCATGAGAATCTCGGGCGCGTATGCGAACACCGACTCGCCGTCGTGCGCCCGACGGCTGACTCTGGCATGGCCTCATGGCGGGCAGACGTTCTCCTTCGACCTGGGAGGCGCCATGCGCGGCGCTCCCTACCACGGGGACATGTTCTGTGCCGAGGTGAAGAACTACCAGCAGCCCAGCGACCAGGGAAATCAGTTCGACGAGTTCGTTGCGAAGTGTTACGTCGCGTGCCAGAACGGCCATCTTCTGAGTGATCACCTCATGTGGATCACATGGGCTCCCTTCCGCGCCAACACCTGGTCGCAGTTGGACTCGCCGAAGCATGTCGAGACGGCGGTTCTGCTCCACCACGACCGCGTCTTCGGAACGGCTGACCGAGCTGCCGCTGAGGCGGTGATCGACCCCGAGATCGTTGCGATGGTCGCGTCGCGGCTGTGGCTGATCGTGCTGTCAGAGAAGCAGGAGACGCTGGTCCCCCTCAAGGACTGGGAAGCCATCGTGGCTGCCGAACTGATCCGCAAGGGAGAGCAGTGGTGAATCAGGCATCGCGGGCGATCATGGCCGCGCTCGACGACACGGACCCAAGGCAGCCCTTCGGCCGGGTCAAGGAGATCATCGGGCACCAACTGCGCCGGATGGACCCCCGGGCCGAGGTCATCGCGACGGGCTTCTTCAACCACACCTACGCCCCGGACATGGTGATCCGCTGGCCGCAGGCGACCCGCACCCCAGACCGACACGTCTATCTCCGGACAACGGCCAACCCGGCGGAGCTCCAGGACGACATCGCTCGGCTGCAGACCAAGGACCGACCGATGATCGTGTCCCTGGGGCAGCTCGAAGCGTCCCGTGCGGCGGCAGATCTCCAACCGTCAGCCACCGAACACCAAACTCTGCTTCTTGACACTCCGGCCTTCGGTGAGCTGGTTCCCACCCAGGACACCCCGAGCGTCCCTCGGCTCATCTCCAGCTCGGTGATCGAAGGCGGGCATGGCGCCCTGGACGGCCCTGCGATCACCCGGTTCAGGAGCGCTGTCGTCACCGGCGTGGAAGCTGCCCGTGAAGGAGATGTCGCACCGACGCGTGTGGCAGTGGAAGCGGTATCCGCCCGGATGGTGCCCTTGGTCGCGGACCGGATGACGGCCTTCATGGCTGCTCTGTGGCAGGGCGGAGGCTCCACCCTGGCCAGTTTCCCGGGCACGCTTCGACGCTCCGGCCGTCTGGACGAATCCACCCTCGCTTACCTTCTCAGTGCTGAGGAGATTCCTGACAGCGGCTTCTGGGGTCGCCTGCTTCCCTTGATCAGCCTGCCGCTCCTACTCCGCACACCGGTCCGTGACCCGGAGAACCTTCAGCACCTCATGCGGCCGGCGGCTCAGCAGTGGCAGAGCCACGTTTGCGTGCTTGCTCCGGGGAGCACGTCCAACGCGCCGATTGGCCCTTGGCGCTGGGCAGTGGATCACGGCAACCTCGTTCTGCAGATGTCGCGCTTTCGGGCGTACGTCGCCCAGACGCAGAAGGATCTCGACACGACCGAAAGGTACGACGAGCCCACTCTGGACGAAGTGCGCGCCCGGGCCGACCGGTTCTCCGTCCCGCTTACGTCGATCCGTATGCTCGTCACCGATCGCCGCATCGGTTACGACAGCCCTGGAGACAATGTCGTTCACGACTCCCAGCTCGCCGGCATCAGCGAGGCGCTGGGCCGGGCTGAGGCGGTCATCGAGGCGGATGCGCCAACACCGTCCGGCGCGGTCTTGCACTGCAGCTTCACCTACCGCTTGGCCAGTGCACGAGGTGCCCGCAGCCACGTTCCCCTTGATGAACTCATCGGCACAACGGCGCGCCTCCTCTCCGACCTCACCGAACACGAAGCCGACCAACTGGTACGCCTACTCGGCCCTCAAGGGCAACCCATAGCCTCGCCCTGGAACCAGCCGACCCTGTTCGAGTCGTAATGGCGAGGCGCACAGGAGTACAGCGCTTCGCTCCGGAGAAGGCGCGGATCGAACTGGCGAACCACGGCTCCAGCGTGATGATCTGATCTCAGACAGTAATCGATACGATCTCGACAGTCCCCGCCATCTCCTCATCACGCACTGGCCCTTGCCGCCACGCTGTACCCGCCGCGAGCCCGACAGGCGCGCGAGATCGGGAGGGAATATGGCGAGGGGCACCGCCCATCAGGTCGAACTGCTGCGTGTAGAGGTCGGGGCGGCCCTGCAGGCCGGCCTGGAGGAGATCCGCAACAACACTGACAACCTGCGGACCGAACTCAGCGCCACGCTGGCGGCCGGCCTGAGTGAACACCGCGACGAGTTCTTCGAGGCGATCGCCCGGGAACAGCAGGAAGCCAGCCGCGCCCATCAGGACAACCGCAGCCTCCACCGCCAGCTGGGCAACCTGCGGGCTGAGCTCAGCGCCCTGCAAGACAGCAGCCGATCCTCCTTGGGAGTCGGCCACGACGAGCCGCCTCGGTCCTCCATTGACTCCCCCGAGGCCGTAAGCCAGCCCGCGGGAACCTCCTCGGAGGCGGACGACCAGAACGACGCCGTTCACCCTCCCGGCGACGACGACAGGGACGGTCCCGTCGACATCACCGAGCTTCCCAGCGCCGAGCCCCCGGCATCCGAACAGGCCGCAGAGTCGGCCACCCCCACCGTGACCGGCGAGGCCGCGGAATCCGACAGCGAGGAGACGACCGTGTCCGAGACCACCCCCGCCGACCACACGCCGGTTACCCCGAACGCTCTCACGAAGGACCAGCTCAGCCAGATCGCCGCCGAGGTGGCCGCCAAGCTCGCCGAGCACCAGGGTGCCCTTCCGGAGCCTTCCGCACCCGAACCGGAAGCGCAGCCCGCAGAAGCGCCCGAACCCCAGCCGACCACCGCCACCAGCCCTCCGGAGGGCCAGGCACGGCTGATCGCAACCGAGGTCGTTGCTCAGCTCGCAGATCTCCTGTGCCCCTCCGTCGCCACGGTGCAGGACACGGAGGTCGAACCCGAGCGTACGGATGCAGTCGCACAGGAGCAGGCAGCAGTCGACGATCTCCCGAGCAGTTGCGCCAACGACGTGTCCGGCCTGATCCCGGAGCCCTTCGTCTGGGAGAACCACGTCAACACTCTCCGCAAGGCCGCCGCGGTGAAGACCGTCGCGATCTCCTGCCACCCCGAGACCTGGGACTTCCTGGCTGCTCAGGTCGAAGGCACCGACCACTTCTCGAAGCCGGCCAACGACAGCAACGAGGACACGATCCTCTCCGGCCGCAGCACCCTCGCCCTTCTCAACGCGCTCCGGGAGACCGTGTGCGGCGGCCTCGGCAAGGACACCGGCATCGAGACCTGGACCCTCGCCGTCACCAGCTACGAGCGCATCGCCGCCGTCATCAACAGCACCCGACCCGCTGACGAGGAGGTCGGCAGCGACCGCCTGCAGCAGCCGCACATCGTCCTCGACGACCGCAGCAGCAGCGGCTCGCCCGCCGCCGGCTGACCTGCCGATCAGCGGTCTCGGCCTCCTCGCAAGGCGCTGAAAACCGGCGCGAAGCGAGGGCACATCCAGGGCACATGAGGGTGGAAAACGCCGCTGACCAGCGTCAACCACTGAAGGTAGTTTTCGCTGGTCAGTGGCACTTTGGCAACAAAAGCGCAGGTTGCGGGCTTGCGGGGACCAATAGCTGCACGAGCGGCAGGACTTCGCCAACCGGCTGGACGAGGCGGGCACCAGCTGTACTGCCTGGTCTGGCCGTGACGCCGGGCTCCCCGGGCCGCGCCGAACGCGGGCCGAGGCAAGGCTTGCTGGCCTGGCTCCAACTGCGGCCCTCCGGTCGGGCGCAGGACCGTGGCGGCAGGCAGCAGAGCCACCGTCAGCAGGTCCGTGGACACCGCTAAGGCGAGCCGGAACACGGCTGTGAGCGCCTCGCCCGCCGGGTGCCCGGCCGCCGCGAGGGCCCTGTACGGCCGTCGGCGAGGGTGGTGAGGACAGCGACCCCGAGCGCGCCGCCGACCTGCTGGGTGGTGTTGGAGAAGCCGGAAGCGGTGCCCGCGTCTGCCGGTCCCGCGCCCGACATGCCGAGCACGGTGAGCGCCGAGATCGTCAGGCCGAAGCCGGCCGCGAGCAGCATCGTGGGCGGCAGGTCGAGGATGTAGCTCCCGTCCGCGGGCAGCCGGGTCAGCAGCGCCAGGGCGGCGACCAGCAGCACCAGCCCGGTCAGCAGCATCGGGCGCTCGCTGAAGCAGGCGTTCAGCCGGGCGGACAGCGCGAGCGAGACGGTGCCGATGGTGAGCGCGGCCGGGAGTAGCGCGAGGCCAATCGCGGCGGCGCATAGCCGCGGACGATCTGGAGGTAGAGCGCGACCAGGATCTGGAAGGCGAACAGAGCGGAGATCGTCAGCACCTGCACGGCGTTGGCGCCGGAGACCTCGCGTGAACGGAACATCCGCAGCGGGAGCAGGGGTTGGGCGGTCCTGGCCTGGCGGAGCAGGAAGCCGGCCAGCAGGGCGAGCGAGAGCGCGCCGAGGCGAGGGTGCGGGCGGAGCCTCAGCCGTGCTCGCCGGTGCCGACGATGGTGTAGATGCCGAGCATCAGCGCGGCGGTAATCAGCGCGGCGCTGAGGACGTCGGCGCCGGCCCGCAGGCCGCCGCCGACAGCCGGATGGCCTCCTGGGGTGTTGTCGGGCCCGCCGAAGTCGAGCCGCCCTTTCCGTTGGCCTGGCTCGGTTGTCTTCGAGAGGGCTCTCGATCCCGTAGGTGCCGACAACCGAGCGCTCAAGCCGAGATTCCTTGAGTAGCCGAACTCCGGATCTCAGCGTCAGCAAGCTGCGCAGCGACGATCCGCAGCTTCGGGAGGTAGGTCTCGATGTCGTCGATCACTCGACGGAGGTCGGCGGCGTTGAGGTCCGTCCAGTTGTCGAGGAGCATCCCACAGGTCGGTACGCCGTCGTAGGTTGCCAGGCGCGCGCTGAGATAGGGCCCACCTTGGCCGGGGTTAAGGGAGTCGACGGCCTCAAGGGTGATCTCTGTCCCCTCGCAGTCCGCGTGCGGTGCGGTGCCCTTCACGCACCACGGATGAGCACCGCAGCCGTCGGTGGCTCGCGGGGAGTGGGCGGCGGCGAGGCGCTCGGCCTCTTCGTCGATCCGGGAGGCTTGGTCGCGTAGTTGTGCGGCGAAGTCATGAGCCCCGGCCTGGTTCATCTCCAGGCTGGCGCCGTAGCCCCAGCCTTCGATGATCGGTTCGCAGCCTTCCGCTGCCAGCCAGGTGCGACGGACGGTGAAGACCGGATATCCGGAAGGATCACGGATCGTGTGCTCAGGTCCGTGGTGGTCGAACTGGTTGCACGGAACCACATAGCTGGCCGGGTCCGAGTGATCCATGATGCAGCCGAGCATCTCGGTGCAGGGCTGAGCGCCCGACAGGACGGCCTTTGCACCGGAAGTCGGGCGAGGTGGCACTGATGCCTGCGCAGGGAAGCTGGCGAGGAAGACATTGTCCGGCATATCGCTCCGTAGGTAGCGGGAATCGACGCATTCGTGACTCTTGCATCTGCCATCGAGCGACTGGATCTAGATTGGGAAACCGTGCTGACGCGCGTCGCCGGATAGGTACGCTGCTCGGGCTGTGAGCCGCCTTCGGCTGACGAATTCCGGCACTGCCGGATCCGGACTCATCTGCCGGCGCCTGCGCCAGCGGGGCGGCGGAGACAGGTCACCTCTCGATCCGCGTTGGCGGAACATCCTGTCGTGGAACCTCAGTGTGTTCCGCCGGGGTGCCGGGCTGGTCAGTTTGGGCGGCCGTTGAAGGGCTCTCCGCCGTTGTCGGAATGCGTAGTTTCCTCAGGACGAGGGCACCCGCCACAGTGATCACTGAGACGATGGGGGTCGCCACCACGTCGGGCAGTCCGATGAGATTGATGGCTACGCCTGTGCCGACAAGTGCCGCGACCAAGGCCAGGTTGCCGATCGCGCTGGTCATCGCGGAGGCAGGGCGTGAGTCCCGGTGCCACGCAGGGTCGTCGCTCAGGACCTCATCGTCGGCGAGCTTCACGGTGGCGCCGATCACGTTGGCTGGCCGGGTTGCGTGCCGGAGGACGGACGCCAGGATCCTGGCCAGGTCAGTCCGGGCCACAGTGTCTTCGGACAGCAGCCGGATCTTGGCTGCCTGCACATTGCGGACGATCAGGTAGGCGCGGTCCCGGACCCGCTGTCGGAGGATGTGATCGGCATCCTTCGGCACGAAGCGTGCTTGACGTTCCAGGGTCGAACAGAGCTCACCCATGGCCTTGGACACAGAACCGTCCGCAGTTCGGCCGCGACGCTCAGGCTTGTCCTCGGTGCAACTCTCCAGAGCAGCCAGGGCCGTGTGAACCGTCCACTCCCTCGGAACGGAACGCGTGGTTGCTCTGCGGTCTGCCTCGGCGAGGCACAGGGAGAGGAAGAGCAAGCCCCAAGGAAGCAGGGGCGCAGTGCTCTTGAAGGCATGGTGATCCGGGTCGCCAATGGAAAGACCCAGCCACATGGCGAACGAAGCAAGGAGTGGGGGAGCCCAGACCACACCCATGCCGACCAAGGACCGTGACCGGTCGGCGATGACTCGTTCCAGCAAGGCGACATCGGGGAGTTTGTCGGCACTCACCCCGCTGTCCTCCAGGAGGCGGCGAGCAGTCTGCGCGCGTCTGCGAGCCATGGAACGGAGAAGGGAATCGAGAGGGCGCAGACGGCGGAGCCAGTTGCCGGGCACGCGAGGCCCGCTGATCCACGCAGAGCTCACGGAGAACATGGCGAAGAGCAGGTAGATGCTGACGCAGTAAAAGGTCAGTTCGAGGGCGATGTTTGCTGACATGGGCAGAGCTTCGCAGGTAGGCCTGACACCGACAGAGGAACGCCCGGCGGAGTTCTGGGCGCGTCGCGGAGCAGGATCCTCTCTGCCGTATCGGCGGCCCGCGTTCCTTCGACTGCTTGCTTCGGCAGGCTACCGTTGGGCCGGACGCAACAGGCTGGGGCAGTGGTGAACCTTGCCCCACGAAGGACCGGGGGGTGGGTGCGGTGGATCCGTTGTCGTTGTCGATGGTGACGGCTTTCCTGGGCGCGGCCGGCGCGGGGATGGCCAACGAGGCGGGGAAGCGGGCCTGGGAGACGGTCGGCGGGCTGGTGGCCCGGGCGGTGGGGCGGGAGGTGTCGGCGCCGGTCGGGCAGGCCGAGCGGGAGTCCGTGGCGGGGCTGCTTATGGCGGAGGCGATGCGCAGCCCCGAGCAGGCCAGGGCGCTCGCCGCCGTGATGAGCGGGAAGGGCGCCGGTGGGGCGGCGGCGCACGGGGTGCCGCGGCTGCTGCCGGCCTCGGCCCGCTTCTTCACCGACCGGAAGGGGCCGTTGACGCTGCTGGACCGTGAGGCAGAGCGGAAGCCCGACGGTCTCCCGAAGGTGGCCGTCCTGCACGGCCCGTCGGGGATCGGTACCAGCGCGCTCGCCTTCCACTGGGGCGGCCTCGCGGCCGGCCGGTTCCCGGACGGAACCTTGTACGCGGACCTGCGGGGCGGATCGGCGAGCACCGCTCCGACGGCCGCGACGGTCCTGCGGCACTTCCTGCTGCGCTTGGGCGTGCCGGCGGAGTACGTTCCGCCCGCCTTGGAGGACCGGGTCGACCTCTTCCGCTCCCTGCTCTCCAATCGGCGACTGCTGGTCGTGCTCGACCACGCGCAGTCGGCGGCCCAGATCAAGCCGCTGATCACGGCCGCGCCCGGAGTCTTCACCCTGATCGTGGCCCGCCGTCCGCTCACCGGACTGGACGCGGTCACCATCCCGGTCGGCCCGTTGTCCGACAAGGACGCCAAGCGGCTGCTGGCCGACCTGGCGGGCCGACCGGCCATGGTGACGGCCCGCGCCGCGCTTCCCTCGGTGCTGGAGCGGTGTGCCGGCTCCCCGTTCGCCCTGCGGGCCGCGGCCCCGTACCTGGCGACCGGGCCGATCGGCAACGGCAGCCCGGCCGGCCCGCTGCCCCCGGTTCGGGCGGCGGCCGAGGACGCCTACCGGCGTCTCGGGGCAGAGACGGCGAGGATCTACCGGCTCGGGTCGCTGTGTCCGTGGCCCTCGCTGAACGCGGCCGCGGTGGCGGCGATGGCCGAAGTCCAGGAGGCCGAGGCGGAATCGGCCCTGGCCGAACTGGTGGAGCTCCAGCTGCTGGAGAGCACCGGGGACGGCCGCTACCGGTACCGGCCGGCGGTGCGCGCCCACGCGGAGGAGGCGGCGGCCCGCGAGGACGGCCTGGCGGGGTGTGCCGCGACCGTGGCCCGCGCCGTGGACTGGTACCTGCACTTCGCCGTCCGAGCGGACTATGCGGCGCTGAAGGAGCGTTGGCACCTCGGCCCGCTGTACGCAGAGCTGGGGCCGGGCCCGTACGAGGACGAGGGCGCGGCGGTCGCCGCGCTGGTGGCCGAGTCGGGCAACCTGGTGGAAGCCGTACTCGCCGCCGAGGAGTTCGGCCGCTTCGATACCGTCTGCCAGCTGGTGGAGGCGCTCTGGGCCGTCCAGCTCAAGGCGGGTTGCCACGATGCCCTGCTGCCCGCGCTGAGGGCCGGGGCCCGTACTGCCGGCCGGCACTGCCCGGGCACCCGGACGGCGGGCCGGATGCACACCCAACTGGCCTTCGCGCTGATGGAGTTGCGGCAGGACGAGGAGGCCGAGCGTGAGCTGCTGACCGCTGCGGACGACGAGGCCAGGGCCGGGCACGCCCGCGGCCGGGCGACGGCGGTCGAGTCGCTGGGGCTGCTGCGGCTGCGCCAGTGGCGGTTCCGGTCGGCCTTGGAGTGCTTCGAGGAGGCGGACAGACTGCTGGATGGGATCGGCCCGGCTGGCGACGGTGCCGCCGACGTGCCGCGGGCCCGTGCGCTGCTGCACCGGCACCGGGGGCGGGCGCTACGAGGCCTTGGCCGGTTCGAGGAGTCGGAGCAGAGGCTCACCACGGCACGGGAGTTCTTCCGTGGCAGCGGCGAGCGCTACAACACCGCCCGGGTGTTGACGGATCTCGCGGAGCTTCACCTCGACGTGGTCGATCACGTCGGGGCGCTTCCCCTGATCGACGAGGCCGTCGCGCTGCTGAGCCGGGAGAACGCCACCATCCATCTCACCTACCTGGCCGGGCTGCGTGCTCAGTGTCTTCCCGAACAACCGTGACGTGCACTCGCGCGAGGTGGCTGCCGGTCTTGACGGTCAGGGTGGTGTCCTCCGGTGTCACGATCGGCGGGCCGGTGTGCAGCCGGGCGTAGAGCGCTGAGGCGTGCGCGGCCGGGTCTCCGGCGGTGTCGGAGGTTAGCTTGTACCGCAGTCCGCCGCGGTGCAGCACCTCGCATTCGTGAGGGCTGGTGACGTAGGCGGCGAGCGAGGCGGAACGGTACCGGTCGAGGACGTCGGCCGCCCACTCGTGAGGTGAGTCGAACCGGGGGTCGTCGGCCGCGCCGTACCGGAGGATCACATCGGCAATCGTCAGCGCGCCGGGATCGATGGTTTCCTCGTGCACGGCGAGGTGGCCCTCGCCTTCGGCGTCGTCGGGTTCGTACCGGGGCTCGGCGAAGCGCTGGACGGCGATGGTGTCGTCCGCGGTGGCGCGGGTCAGGACGCGCAAGGGCGCTGTGCGGAGCGGCGGCTCGTACGGTGGCAGCGGCAGCGGGTCGAGCACTGCCGGGGCGGCCGGTTCGGGGATGCCGATCATCCGGTAGAAGAGGTCGCGCAGCAGGGCTGCCGACTCTCCCGGCACCGAGCTGGTCAGCGTGGCCGGCCCTGCGAGGGGACGGTGTTCGGCCACCAGTTCGTCCAGTTGGGGCGGCAGCGCGCTGTACGGATCGAGGCGGGGCGCGTCCCGGACGAACGCCGCCACGGGGGACTCGGGTCCGAGTGCCTCCGGGTCGGCGGCGCCCAGCAGGACCGGCGTGCCGCAGGCGGCGGCGTAGTAGCTGACCGAACCGAAGTCGCCGAGGACCACGTCCGCGGCGATCAGGGCCTGGCGCCAGCCTTCGAGCGGGTCGACGAGGGCGAGCCCGGCTCGACGGGCCTTGTCCAGCCAGAGGCGGACCTGGCCGGGGCCGTGGCCGTGCCAGATGTTCGGGTGGAGGACGGCTGCGACCCGGTACTCGTCGGCGGGGAGCTCGGACGTCAGCCTGGGTAGTAGGAGTGGGAGGACGTCCTCGGGGCCGGAGTCGCCGAAGAGTGAGGTCGGGTTCCAGGTGGAGTTCAGCAGGACGAGACGCTGCCCGGGACGGACTCCCAGGGCCCTGCGGTAGCGGTCGCGGTGGTGCCGGGCGGCGAGGATGCGGTCGAAGCAGGGGTCGCCAGCCAGGACGGCGGTCGACAGGGCCGTGGGGCAGGACTCGGCGAGTCGGTCGATCTGCTCGGGGTGGGAGAAGACCATGGCGTCCGCGATCGGGACGCCTTCCGAGGTGAGGATCCACTCGGGCCCGAGCCCGAAGACGGCGTCCGGCGTCCGGCGTCCGGCGTCCGGCGTCCGGCGTCCGGCGTCCGGCGTCCGGCGTCCGGCGTCCGGCGTCCGGCGTCCGGCGTCCGGCGTGGCCAGCTTCTTATTATATCCGACACCGTGAGATAGGACGGTCAACTTTCCCTTAATGCCGGCAAGTTGGCCGCCGAAGCTTGCCGATATGGCCAAGTCCACAGGAGTCGACATCGCTTGTTCCCAGGGCAGTACCGAAATGCCCGTCGATGCGAGCAGCTCTGTCACACCGGACTGGAATGGGGAAGACCCGGTACAGGTGGCCAGCAGTTGAAGGCGCAGATCGTCGCGGAACAGCGGAAGCACATCGAGCAGCCGCGTCGCGGACGTCACGTTGTGGACGACCAGCAGGACCCGTCGGCACCGCCCGCGGGTGGCCCATCGGGCCGCGTCAGGCCCCACCGGTACGCGAACCCAGTGCTTCAGGTCCTCGCCCACGTTGCCATCCCAACCCTTCCGCTTCGACGTCTGTGCAGCCACCGTGCCCGATCTTGGAATCGGAAGTGCCAACGTATCGCGTTGAGGGGTGAAGCCATGGCGGCTCCGGCATTCCGGCCCTTGCGCTGATGACGTCTCCTGGCTGCGGAGGCAGCACCGAGCCCGGTTCCTGGGGCGACGCAGTTGTCTCCGCTGATGCTGATGGGGTACGACGGCAACATGCTTCGTTGGTCACCGCTCAATGAGCGTCAGCTCGGTCTTCTTGCCCGCATCGGTGGGAGTGGGAGCCCGGTCACTTCTGGTGAGCCTGAGCTCGCCCTTACCGCTCGTGCCTTGAAGGGGCGCGGCCTCATTGCCATGCCGAAGGGCGAAGGGGTGAAGTGGCGGGCGGAGATCACCGATGCAGGCCGGTTCTACCTGGATCACGGGCGTCATCCGGATCGCCCGGCTGCGGCACCCAAGCCCGTGACCAAGGCCAAGGGCCTCGCCGGCCCGGCGCCCCAGAGCAGATCTGCGGAGGCGGGCCCGCCGGAAGCCCAGGCAGGCGCCCAGACGCCGACAGTGCGACAGCAACCGAAGACACCGAAGGAATCCAGGGCGGCGAACGGTCAGGCACTGATCGAACAGGTCCAGCAGGCAGGGGGAATCCTGAAGATCTCCGACCCGTCGCCGGAGGAACGGGCCAGGCTGCGCCGGGCCTTCGACGCGGCTCGTACATGCGCGCCCGACGGCTACCAGCTGAAGTACAGCGGCCGGGAGAAGGGTGACTTCTTCCTCGGTCTGCTACGCGACAACGGGCTGGACGAGACCGAGTGGAACCGGATCCGGCTCCAGCGCAGCCGGGTCATCACGGACGTGGACGATGTGATCGCAGCTCTGACGGCAGACCACAGCGCCTTCGAGATCTCCGAGGAGGTGCTCCCTCGCGTCCTGTCGATCGTCCGCCTCATCGCCCAGGAGGCGCTGGCACGCCATGGTGACGTGACGATCTCCAAGAAGCGGAAACAGCCGCGGCCACTGCTCTCGGTCCACGGCAGGACATGGGAGTTGAGCTTCAAGGAGCGGCAAAAGCAGGTCCAGTTCGTGCCCCGGGCCAATGGACGGCGCAAGACGTACGACTGGCAGCGGGTGACTCCGGCCTACCGATCCGAGCCGTCCGGCGAGCTCGACCTTCAGCTGGTGGAGACGCATGCCGGCGGTTACGGATACGGCGGCGGCTGGAAGAAGGACTGCGCCGACTCGCCGAAGCGGCCGTTGGAGGAGCAGATCACATCGCTCTTCCGGGCGCTGAAGGCACGCGCCGAGGAACAGGAGCGCCTCCGACTGGAGCGCGAGGCCGAGCAACGCCGACTGGGGGAGGAACGGGAGAGGGCCGAGGCCGAGCGACGGCGGCTGGCCGCCGAGGAGAAGGCGCGCAGGCAGCGGGACTGGGAAGCCGTCGTTGCCGCAGCCCGGGGCAAGGCCGCGGAGGCGTCACGCCTGGAGAGGTTCGGGTCAGCTCTGGAACGCTGGCAAGGCGCGCGCGAGATCAGGGAGTTCTGCGCTGCGCTGGACGAAGCCGCCAGCCGGGCCGACGCGGTGGAGGCGCAACGATTCCGGGAATGGTCCGCCTGGGGAAGGGCCGAGGCAGACCGGATCGATCCGACGGCTCCCCGGAGCGGACTCGGCGTCGAGGTCTTCGACACCGAGCCCACCGGTGATGAGCTTCGCCCCTTCCTCGACGGGTGGAACCCGCACCGGCCGGAGAAGGAGGTGGCGCCCGCCGAGCCCGCCGTGTCACGGCAGCAGACCGATCCGTGGCGTGGTGTCAGCGCCGGACCTCGGGACCAAGGGTGGAGGCCCGGACCCCAAGGTCGCGCTCAATGGTGGAGGCGATGACGCCGTGTCCCCGATCGCGCAGCGCTTTCAGCGCCCGTTCGACGATCGTTCCGAGTCGCTCGACTTCGGCCCGCAGAGCAAGCAACTCATCGAAGCGGTCGACCCGATCTTGGCCGCACCACTCCCGGACGGTCCGGAGCATGTCGTCCTCGGCCTGCAGCTTCCGGTCGTCGCGGCGGTTCCACGATTGCCATGAGGGCTGCGCACGGTCTCGGTCGAGAACTTCCTGCCTGCGTTCGACCTCCGGGAGGAGGTCCTCGGCCAGGACCTCTGCGGCGCGCCGGGCGATTCGCTCGGTGACCGGCCAGCCTGCCAGGAACAGGCCGGTCCGGTTCTCATACAGCATCGGGTCGGCCCGGAGCGCGGCAGCATCGAGCCCGAACTGCTCGGCGACGGCGGCCAGAGAGGTGAGCTCCAGAACACCGGCATCGGCCACGGTCGTGCGCAGTCGCAATCGGCTCTTGGGCCGGACGAAGCCGAGAACCATCCGGGCGGTCTCGAACTCCACAGTCTTCCGCACCTGCCGGGACGCCTCGGCCAGGGCGAGTTCGGCATTGTCATCGGCCTGGAAGGCCGCGACGCCGTCCCATGGCGAGACCAGGGATGCCGGAGCGACCCAGTCCTGTAGACCGGCATCCTCGCCTTCGAGGAACCGGACATGCACCTGCGAGGAACGGCGTGGGCCGCCGACACGGACGATCTCCACTTGACGGACCGCACTGCCGAGCAACTTGGGCTGGGCTCGGTAGGCCCACTTCTCGCCGATCTCCATCCTGCTATTGAGCCAGGTCAGGATGGATCTCCGCTACCACTTCCCGGTAGTTCGTCGTGCACGGGACGCCCGCACACGACGGAGCGGCGTACCGGTAGAACCGGTACGCCGCTCCGCCGTTCCGGCTCCGGAGCCCTCAGTGGCCGTCGGCGGGGATGGTGCCGAGGCGGCCGGCCTGGAAGTCCTCCATGGCCTGCTGGAGCTCGCGGTGGCTGTTCATGACGAACGGGCCGTAGTGGGCGACGGGTTCGCGGATCGGGAGGCCGCCGAGGAGGACGACCTCGAAGTTGTTGTCGCGGGAGTCCTGCTTCTCGTCGGCGCGGATGGTGATCGAGTCGCCGTCGCCGAAGACGACGGCCTGGCCGCGGTGGAAGGGGCGGTGCTCGGTGCCGGCCGAGCCGTTGCCGGCGAGGCCGTAGGCGAGGGCGTTGAAGTCGGAGCGCCAGGGGAGGGTGATCTGGGCGCCGGGGCTGATCGAGGCGTGGATCATGGTGATCGGGGTGAAGGTGGTGCCGGGGCCCTGGTGGCCGTCCAGCTCGCCGGCGATGACGCGCAGGAGCGCGCCGCCGTCCTCGGTGCTGAGGAGCTTGACGCTGCCGCCGCGGATGTCCTGGTACTTCGGGGCGATCATCTTGTCCGAGGCGGGCAGGTTCACCCACAGCTGGAGGCCGTGGAAGAGGCCGCCGGACTGCACCAGCGACTCCGGCGGGCTCTCGATGTGCAGCAGGCCGGAGCCGGCCGTCATCCACTGGGTGTCGCCGTCGGTGATGGTGCCGCCGCCGCCGTGCGAGTCCCGGTGGATGAACGTTCCGTCAATGATGTAGGTGACGGTCTCGAAGCCGCGGTGCGGATGCCAAGGGGTCCCCTTCGGCTCCCCAGCGGCATAATCCACCTCGCCCATCTGGTCCATCATGATGAACGGGTCGAGGTACTTGGTGTTGATCTTGGCGAAGGCGCGGCGGACCGGGAAGCCCTCGCCTTCGTAGCCCTCGGGCGCGGTGACCACGGTGAGGACCGGCCGGGCGCTCGTGACGGCGGGGTCGGGGGTGGCGACGCGCGGGAGGGTCAGCGGGTTGTCGACGGTCACGGCGGGCATGTCGGCCTCCTTCGGGAGTTTGTGGCCTGCATGCACGAGATTAGTTCAATCCTCAACAAGAAGCAAGTTGAATTTTGAACCATGTGGTGACGGGGGAGTCCCTGGGCTCCCGTCGCGGCGGATCAGCCGTACATGCGGCGCATGGTGAAGTCGACCATCTGCTCCACCGCCTTGGCGTCGAAGACCATCCGGTGCTCGCCCTCCATGTCCAGCGCGAAGCCGTACCCGGTCGGCAGCAGGTCGAGGACCTCCGCGCCGGTGACGGTGAAGTGCTTGGAGTCCTTGCCGGCGTAGCGGCGCAGCTCCTTCAGGGAGCTGAACATCGGGATCACCGGGGTCGGCGTGTTGTGCAGCGCCAGGAAGCCGGGGCGGTCGCCGCGCGGGCAGTGCACCCTGGAGGTGATGAAGATGGCCTGGAAGTCCTCCACCGCCATCGACCCGGTGGTGAAGGCCCGGACCGCGTCCGCCAGTGAGGGCGGCGACGGCTCGGGGTAGAGGGACTGCTGCGGCGCCTGCTGCTGCTCGCCGTACGGGCCGGGGCCGGGCATGCCGTTCATGCCCGGCTGCGGACCCGCCTGCTGCTGGTAGGGGTCGCCCGGGTATGCGTTCTGGTCATATCCGTACACACGGACAGGCTATCGGGAGCGCACCCGCCCGTGCGGGCGTCGATCCTGACAATGAGTGGTCGTCCCGGCTTGTGGGACGTGACCACGTTCATAGCGGATTCACCGCCAGGGGCTTGAAACAAGTTACCGCTGGGTAGCATCATGATGCTTACTGGTGGGTACGGGGCGCCCGAACGCGGCGGTCTCCCGGAAGCGACGAACCGGAGAAAACGGCCATGGGTCACTACAAGTCCAACCTGCGGGACGTGGAGTTCAACCTCTTCGAGGTGTTCGGCCGCGAGCAGGTGTACGGCACCGGACCGTTCGCGGACATGGACGTCGAGACCGCGAAGAACATCCTGAGCGAGATCGCGCGCCTCGCCGAGAACGACCTCGCCGCGTCCTTCGCCGACGCCGACCGCAACCCGCCGGTCTTCGACCCGGAGACCGGCACCGCTCCGGTTCCGGCCTCGTTCAAGAAGAGCTACGACACCTACATGGCCGCCGAGTGGTGGCGCCTGGGCATCCCGGAGGGCATCGGCGGCCAGGTCACCCCGTCCTCGCTGATCTGGGCCTACGCCGAGCAGGTGCTGGGCTCCAACCCGGCGATCTGGATGTACTCCTCCGGCCCCGCCTTCGCCGGCGTCGTCTACGACGAGGGCACCGAGGAGCAGCGTAAGGTCGCCCAGCGGATGACCGAGCGCCTCTGGGGCGCCACCATGGTGCTCACCGAGCCCGACGCCGGCTCGGACGTGGGCGCCGGCCGCACCAAGGCGATCAAGCAGGAGGACGGCTCCTGGCACATCGAGGGTGTGAAGCGCTTCATCACCTCGGGCGAGCACGACATGTCCGAGAACATCATCCACCTGGTGCTGGCCCGCCCCGAGGGCGGCAAGCCGGGCACCAAGGGCCTCGGCCTCTACATCGTGCCCAAGTTCGACTTCGACTGGGAGGCCGGCGAGCTCGGCGAGCGCAACGGTGTCTACGCCACCAACGTCGAGCACAAGATGGGCCTCAAGGCCTCCAACACCTGCGAGATGACCTTCGGCGCCAAGCACCCCGCCAAGGGCTGGCTGCTCGGCGAGACGGTCGACGGCATCCGCCAGATGTTCAAGATCATCGAGTTCGCCCGGATGATGGTCGGCACGAAGGCCATCGCCACCCTCTCCACCGGCTACCTCAACGCGCTGGAGTACGCCAAGGAGCGCGTGCAGGGCGCCGACATCTCGCAGTTCGGGGACAAGGCCGCCCCGCGCGTCACCATCACCCACCACCCCGACGTGCGCCGCTCGCTGCTCACCCAGAAGGCGTACGCCGAGGGCATGCGCGCCCTGGTCCTGTTCACCGCCTCCACCCAGGACGACGTGCTGGCCGCCCGCCTGCGCGGCGAGACCGACGAGGCCGCCGAGCGCCTGAACGACCTGCTGCTGCCGATCGTCAAGGGCTACGGCTCCGAGCGGTCCTACGAGCAGCTCGCCCAGTCCCTGCAGACCTTCGGCGGCTCCGGCTACCTGCAGGAGTACCCGATCGAGCAGTACATCCGGGACGCCAAGATCGACACCCTCTACGAGGGCACCACCGCGATCCAGGGCCTGGACTTCTTCTTCCGCAAGATCGTCAGGGACGGCGGGCAGGCGCTCACCGCGCTGTCCGAGCAGATCCAGAAGTTCCTCGGCTCGGCCGAGGGTGGCGACGCCCTGGCCGCCGAGCGCGCCCTGCTCGCCAAGGCCGCCGGCGACCTGGAGGCCATCGTCGGCAAGCTGCTGGCCGACCTCACCTCGGTCGAGCAGGACGTCAGGAACATGTACAAGGTGGGCCTCAACACCACCCGCCTGCTGATGGTCTCCGGTGACGTCGTGATCGGCTGGCTGCTGCTGCGCCAGGCCGCGGTGGCCCTGGCCAAGCTGGAGTCCGGCGCCAACGGCAAGGACGTGTCGTTCTACCAGGGCAAGGTCGCGGCCGCCCGCTTCTTCGCCAGGAACGTCCTGCCGACCGTCACCCCGCAGCGGCTGATCGCCGAGGGCGTCGACAATGAGATCATGGAGCTCGCGGAGGAGGCGTTCTGATCCCGTCGGGATGAGTTCCTCCCCTGCCGCACAGGCCGCCTGACCCACCCTCAGCACGAAGGGGGCCCGCCATCACCGGCGGGCCCCCTTCGTGCTGTTCGGATCTTCTCCGCCGTGCCCCGCCGGGCTCAGCCGCTGCGCAGCGCCTTCAGGGGGTCGGTGCGGGCGGCGCGCACCGCCGGGTAGAGGCCGGCCAGCAGGCCGACCACGGTACCGACCAGCGGGGCCGGGAGGGTGGCGGCGGGCTGGAGGACGGCCGTCCAGTCGCGGGCGGCGGCGACGGCGACGACGGTGACCACGCCGAGGCCGGTGCCGATCAGACCGCCGAGGGTGCCCAGGGCCGTGGACTCGGTGAGGAACTGGGCGGCGATGTGCCCGGTCCGGGCGCCCAGCGAGCGGCGCAGACCGATCTCCTCGGTGCGCTCCAGGACGGCGACCAGCGTGGTGTTGGCGATGCCCACCGCGCCGACCAGCAGGCAGATCCCGGCCAGCGCCAGGAAGAGGCCGGTCAGGTCGGAGGTCACCTTGTCCTGGAGGCTGTGCGGGTCGGGTGGCGGGACGACGGTGAAGGAGTCCGGAGCGTCCGGCCGCAGCGCGAGCGGGATCTGCGCGGCCACCACGGAGGCGGCGCCGACCCGGGTGGCGACCAGGCCCTGGGCCGCGCGGTCCGGTTCGGTGCCGGGGTTGCCGTACCGCTCCAGCGCCGTACTGGCCGGGATCACCAGGCCGAGCAGGGCGTTGGGCTGCCGCTGGACGTCCGAGTAGATGCCGATCACCGTGTACGGCATCCCGTTGACGAAGACGGCCGGCTGGGAGTCGAGCCGGCTGACGCCGAGGCGTTTGGCGGCGGCCTGGCTCAGCAGCACCACCGGCTGGGCGGTCCTCTGGACGAAGTCGTCCATGGTGACCCCGGTGGCCAGGGTGGGTTCCATCGCCGCCACGGCGCCGGGGGTGGCGGCCAGCACGGTGAGGCCGGTTCCCTCGTTCTCGCCGTTCGGGCGGGTGGAGACGGTCAGGTTGCCGGGCACCGGCCACCAGACGCCGGCCGCCCGGACGCCGTCGATCGCGGCGAGCCGGCGGTCCGCGTCCGCCGGGAAGTCCGTCGGCGGGTTGGTGCCGGGGGCGAGGCCGTCGGTTCGGGGCCGGTCGGTCACCTGGACGGTGGTCGCCTTGGTCAGACTGAACTGCTCGCCGATCTGGCCGGAGGCCGTCGCGGTCAGGCCGAGGACGGCGACGAAGGCGCCGATGCCCAGCACCGTCCCGAGCATGGTCAGCACCGAGCGGCCGGGCCGCTGGAGGATGCCGGAGACCGCCTCCGAGCCGAGGTCCCTGAGGCCGAGCCGGGAGCCGGGCCCGGGCAGCACGCCGCGGGCCATCAGAGCGGCACCTCGGCTTCAACGGCGGGGGTTTCGGCGGCGGGGGTTTCGGCGGTCAGGGCGGCGGCGCCCGGGGGTTCGGTGGTCCCGGTTTCGCTGAGCACGCCGTCGCGGATGGCGACCTGGCGTCCGGCCCGGGCCGCGACCACCGGATCGTGGGTGATCACCACCAGGGTGAAGCCCTGCGCGTGCAGCTCGTCGAACTGGGTGAGCACCGCCGCGGCGTTGGCCGAGTCCAGATTGCCGGTGGGCTCGTCACAGAGCAGCAGGCTGGGCCGGTTGACCAGGGCGCGGGCGATCGCGACCCGCTGGCGCTCACCGCCGGACATGGTGGTGGGCAGCGCGTCCGTCCGGTGACCGAGGCCGACCTGGCGCAGCGCCGCCAGCGCGGTGGCCCGGCGGGTCCGGGCCGGGGTGCGGTTGTAGACCTGGGCCAGGACCACGTTCTCCTCGGCGGTGCGGTGGGGCAGCAGATGGAAGGACTGGAAGACGAAGCCGATCCGGCTGCCGCGCAGCGTCGAACGGTCCCGGTCACGGAGGCTTCCGGTGTCGATGCCGTCGAGTTCGTACCGGCCCCGGCTGGGGGTGTCGAGCAGGCCGAGCAGGTGCAGCAGGGTGGACTTGCCCGAGCCGGACGGCCCGGTGATCGACAGGTACTCCCCGCGGTGGACGGTGAGATCGGACGGGTGCAGCGCGGTGACCGGGGGCTCGCCCGGGTAGCTGCGGCCGACCCCGGTGAGGGCGATGACCGGTGGTCCGTCGTTCACTTGCCGACCACCACCTGGTCGCCGGGCCTCAGTTCGGTCCCGGCGGCCGGGGTCACGGCGACCATGCCGTCGGCCGTCACCCCGGTGGTCACCGGCACGGTCGTCCGGGTGCCGGCGGCGTCCACCTTGGTGACGGAGGTCTGGCCGGCCGCGTTGGTGGTGATCGCGGCCACCGGGACGGCCGTCACGGGGGCGCCGGCCTTGTCTTTCAGGACGGTGAGGCGGACGTTCTTGCCGTTCAGCGTGGCCGGCAGCGGGGCGGTCGGGCTGATCGTGATCGGGGTGTAACTCACTCCGCTGCCAGGAGCGTTGGGCTGGCCCCCGGCGGCTCCCGGGTTCCCGCCGGCCGTGCCGCCGGCGCCCGCGCCGCCGCCCGCGGCGGCTCCGCCGAGCGTGATCACCTTGCCGGCCGGGGGAGTGGTGGTGGGGGCGCCGACCTCGGCCACCGTGCCGGTGAGCGTGGTGTTGGTGTCCTCGACGAGGATCTCCACGGCCATCCCCGCCTTGACCCCGGCGGCCTGACCCGGGGTCAGCTGCCCGGTGAGGCTCAGGCCTCCGCTGGTGAGCGAGAGCAGGGTGCCGTTGACCGGCGAGCCGACCGAGCCGTTGACCGCCGTGACGGCGGCCGGCAGCGTGGGCAGGAACACTACGTGTGCGGCGGGGACCATCGGGCCGTTCGCCGCGCCGGCCTTGGCGAGGGCGGCCTTGTCGGCGGTCAACTGCTTCTTCGCGTCGGCGATCTGCCGGTCGAGGTCGAGCCCGGCGGTCGGGGCCGGGGCGCCGGTCTGGGGTATGCCGGTCTGGGGCGCACTGGGCTGGGGTGCGCCGGTCTGAGCCGGTCCCGGCGGAGCGGCGGGCGGTGCGGCGCCCGCCTTCTTCTGGGCGGTGAGCGAGTCCACGGCCTTCTGGCTCGCGTCCACCGCCTTCTGGGCGGTGTCGACGGCCTGTTGGGTGGTGGCGCCGGTGACGGGCACGGGATAGCCGAGCTTGCGGTAGAAGTCGCTCACCGCCTGCGCGGTGCCGGGGCCGTAGCTGCCCTTCTCGTCGGGCCTGCTCGAATACCCCAGTTCGGCCAGCGCGTCCTGGAGTTCGGTGACGTCCGGGCCGTTGCTGCCGGGCTTGATGTCGCGGTAGGCGGGCACCGGCCCCCTGAGCGCGAAGAGCGGCTGCCCGGAGACCTCGGCCAGCAGCTTCCCGCTGGCCACGCTGTCGCCCGTCTTCACCCCCAGCTTCGAGACGTACAGCTGGGTGACGTCGGCGGAGGCGGCGGCCGGGACGATGTTGTACTGCGTCGGCGGGTACACCACGCCGCGGGTCGGCACCGACTGGTTCACCACCTGGCTGGTCACCGGCGCGGTGATCAGGCTGTTCGCCGGCGGAGCGGTCCGGGCGGCCCGCTCGGCCGGGGACTTGACCAGTGTCGCGGCCCCGAGCCCGCCGACCGCGACCAGCGCCGATCCCGCCGCCACCGCCAGCAGCACCCGCTTGCGCCGTGCCGCCCGGGAACGGCCCGGCGACGGGGCGGCGGTGTCGTCGGAGTGGGCGTCGCGCAGTCGGTCGGCCTTCTTGCCTGTCATCAACAAAGCTGTCTCCCCGAGGACTTCACTACGGGAGAGTGTCGTCCATGGGTTGTCGGTGGGAGGTAAGGGGGTGGTCCGGAAGTCAGCCCTGGCCGCCGGAGGCGATGTGGGCGGCCCTCCTGACGAGATCCTCGGTCTGCTGGCGGTACGCCGTCAGCTTGGCCGCGTTGGCCTCGATGTACTTCTTGTCGTAGGCGGTCTGCACGGCGACGATGACACCGACCGTGTTGTTGGCGATCTTGCAGTCGATGTCCGCAGTGGCCGCTGCGATCTCATCGGGGTTCGTTGAGCCGTTGGCCGGCCGGCCAGTCTTCCACTTCTGGTCGCCAATGGCGCCGATCGGGTCCTTGTAGTCGAACCCCTTGCTCTTCATGCACTGTGACCATGTGGCGTACGCCTCGACGATCCTGGGATCGTTCACGGGGATCTTCGGCCCTCCCTCCGGGAGGGCGGAGTCGTCGATGAGGAGGCTGTCGTCCTTGAGGGCGTCGCGGCCTTTTTGAAAGCACCCGCCGGGTGGCAGAGGCTTGCCGTTGAGGGTGGTCACCGGCTGCCGAGTGGTCGGGTCGTTGCCGGAGAGCGCCGTTTGCTCCGCCACGGACGCAGGCGGTGCCTGGGCCGCGTCCTGGTTGACCTGGTCGGTTTGCGCGAAGCGGTCATAGCCGAGCGTCTTGGCCTTGGCCACGTCGAAGTACCCGTACAGCCTGCTGCGGGTCAGCCGTGCCATGGCCGCGGTGTCCGCGCCGAGGACGGTGGTTGGCTTGGCGGTGAATCCGAAGTCCCGCATGCAGTCGGCTGTGACAGCGTCCTGAGCCTGTGTCACCTGCTTTATCTGGGCAGATGTGACCATATAGGGGTCTGTCGGGAGAACGATCTGGGTCGGGTCGGTGATGGTCTGTATCTGGCCCAGTGCAGGTGGCTCGGCCGTTGTGGATCCGTGCTGTGAGGTACTGCTGCAGCCGACGGCCACTGCTGTGAGCGCCCCGGCGGCGACGATTCGGTAGCGGGCCACCATCTGACTTCCTCTCAAGGCCGTTCGGTGAGGCCACGGCATGTCGGTGGGCGTCGCAGGGCGCGGCGCCCACCGACACGCCTCGATCAGTGGCCGGTGATGTTGATGCCGGTGAGCTGGACCCGGGGGGAGAAGGTCCAGGAGTACCAGGACGGCGTGGTGGATGTGTACCCCGCCCCGCTCTGGGTGAGGTAGGTGAACTTGCCGCTGTTGTTGCCCGAGTCCACCGTGTAGACGTCGTAGATGGTGACGGCAGGCGCACCGTCACCCGCGAAGCAGACCTTCGGGTCGCCGGAGCGGTTCGCACGGCTTCGATCCTGGTTCGGGAGCGACCTGATGAACAGGAACTTGGGCCGGAACTTCTCTGCGGGTTACCCGTTCATGGGGATGGTCTCGCCATGTGAGACGTGGCGGGCCCAAGTTGCCCTTGTTCGGAGCGGATTGACTTGTGATTCAAGTCATATCAGAGGCTGGTGTCCGATCGATTACCTAAGGTGAGATCGGACGTGGCTGCCTCCGGGGGGACGGGGATGAAAGAGCGGCGGGAGTACTTTGGCGGGCTGCTGCGTTCTACGCGTGAGGCGGCCGGGTTGACACAGGAGGAACTCGCCGAGCGCTCGGGGCTGAGCGCACGGGCCATTGGGAACCTCGAACGCGGCCGGGCCCGCCCGCGGGTGGACTCGCTGCGGCGGATCGTCCAGGCGCTGGGCGTGGCGAGCCGGGAGGAGGCGGCGCTGGTCGCGGCGGCCTGTCCGGGGGTGGATCCGCGCGGCGCGGCAGAGGGGCCGGCCGGGCCGCCGTCGGCCGGCCGGCTGACGGACACCGAGGCGCTGCTGCTGCTGGAGCTGTTGGGCGGTGTCGACCCCGGGAGCTGGGAGCCCGGGGTGCGGGCGGCGTTGTTGCGGGCGTGCTCGGGATCCCCGGCGGCGGTGCGGCTGGCGGGGGTGGTGCTGGCGACGGTGCCGAGCCTGCCGCTGGAAGAGCTGACGCGGCGGCTCGACGGTCTCCAGCCGGTCTGACGGGAATTCAGGAGCCGCCCGCCAGTCGGGCGGCCTTGCGCAGTGCCTCGTCCAGCCTCTGCGCCCGGGCGGCGAGTTGCTGGGCGTGGGAGTCGATGTACCGCCGGTCGTAGGCGGCCTGGACGGCCGTGACCACTCCGACCGTGTTGCCGGTGAGCTTGCACTCCAGGTCGGCGGTGGCGGTGGCGATCTCGTCGGGGCCGATCGGGGTGTCGACCGTGGGGTTTCCCGCTCGCCACTTCGGATCGGTCATCGCGGCGAACGGGTCCGCGTAGCTGTACCCCTTGCCCTGCATGCAGGTGGACCAGGTGGCATGCGCCTCGGTGATCCGCGGGTCGTTCGACGGCACCTGGGGGCCGCCGTCCGGGAGGCGGGATCCGCGCAGCAGGTCGTCGGCGTCGACCGCGGCCCGTCCCTCTTCGCGACAGCCGCCGGCCGGGACGGCCTTGTTCGAGACGTGCGCGTTCTCCGGCCGGCCGCCGCGTACGGCGCCGGTCAGCGCCAGCTCCTCGGCCTCGGTCGCCGGGGTGTCGTCGTCCGGCATGAGCGGCTCGGTGTGGGTGCGCGACTCGTAGCCGTTCCGGCCGCCCGTCGCCGGGTTGAAGAAGCCGTAGAGACCGTCCCGCGCCCGCGGGCCGGGGTCGGGCAGGCCGGTGACCGTGACCGCCGTCGGGGTGTTGCTCCGGCCGCGCAGTCCGTAGCCGCGCATGCACTGGTCGACGGCGGCGTCCACGGCCCGGGCGAGCTGCAGGCGCTGGGCATCGGTCAGTTCGTAGGCGTCGATGGGCAGGGTGATCTGACCCGGTTCGGTGATCACCGGAACGGGCCCGAGCGGGGGCGCGGCGGTGCGGTCGGCGTCGCCGGAACCGCAGCCGGTGACCACTGCGGCGAGTGCGGCGCAGCCGGCGAGTGCGGCGAGCGCGCGGTGCGTCACGGACGGGTTCCTGGTCACGGTGTGCGGCCTCCTGGTCGTGTGCGGGCCGGCCTGCCGCCGGTGCGTACCGGTCCCATCATTGCTTCAACTCGGTGGTTCGGGAGGGAAGTTCAGAAGAGTTCCGGCCGACTCCCGGCGCGCCGAGGATGACCGTCCGCGATCAGTCGAAACCCCTGGGTGCCGGGGGTCCTGAGGCGGCCACTTCACGGTTGTGTCTGCGTTCTGCATCCGTTGGGACGTTCCGAGTGTCATGTCCGTGTACGGGCATATGCTCAAGGTGCGAAGCCGATCCCCCATCCGGCTTCGGCCCTCCCTCGACTCAGGAGCAGCATGTCGACCGCCGCCCGCCAGGCTTTCTTCGACCGGACGCACACCGATGATCTGATCGCCTTCCTCGGCACGTCACCGTCGCCCTATCACGCGGTCGCGAGCGCCGCCGAGCGGCTGGAGAAGGCGGGCTTCCGGCAGGTCGCCGAGACCGACGCCTGGGACGCGACGGCCGGGGGACGCTACGTCATCCGCGGCGGCGCGCTGATCGCCTGGTACGTGCCGCAGGGCGCGGGCCCCGAGACGCCCTTCCGGGTGGTCGGCACGCACACCGACTCGCCGAACCTGCGGGTCAAGCCGGTGCCGGACACCGGTTCGGCGGGCTGGCGGCAGGTCGCGGTGGAGATCTACGGCGGCGTGCCGCTGAACACCTGGCTCGATCGCGACCTCGGCCTCTCCGGCCGGCTCGCGCTGCGCGACGGCAGCTCCCGGCTGGTGCAGCTGGACGAGCCGCTGCTGCGCGTGCCGCAGCTGGCGATCCACCTGGACCGCCAGGTCAACGAGGGCATGAAGCTCGACAAGCAGCGCCACCTCACCCCGATCTGGGGCCTCGGCCCGGTCGACGAGGGCTCGCTGATCGAGTACGTCGCGCAGCGGGCGGGCGTCGAGGCGTCCGAGGTGGCCGGCTGGGACCTCATGACGCACGACGTCCAGCCCGCCTCCTATCTGGGCCGGGACCGCGAACTGCTGGCCGGCCCGCGGCTGGACAACCTGCTCTCGGTGCACGCCGCGACCGCCGCGCTGGCCGCCGTCGCGGGCGCCGACCTGCCGTACATCCCGGTGCTGGCCGCCTTCGACCACGAGGAGACCGGCAGCGAGTCGGACACCGGCGCGCAGAGCCCGCTGCTCGGCAATGTGCTGGAGCGCAGCGTCTACGCGCGCGGCGGCAGCCCCGAGGACCGCGCCCGGGCGCTGGCGGGCACGGTCTGCCTCTCCTCCGACATGGGCCACGCCGTCCACCCGAACTACAGCGAGCGGCACGAGCCGGGGCACCACCCGATGCCCAACGGCGGGCCGATCCTGAAGGTCAACGTCAACAACCGCTACGCGACCGACGGCATCGGCCGGGCGGTGTTCGCGGCGGCCTGTGAGAAGGCCGGCGTGCCGTGGCAGACCTTCGTCTCCAACAACGCCATGCCCTGCGGTACGACCATCGGCCCGATCACGGCGGCTCGGCTCGGCATCAGCACGGTGGACTGCGGCATCGCGGCGCTCTCCATGCACTCGGCGCGTGAGCTGTGCGGCGCGGAGGACCCGTACCTGCTGGCCAGCGCGATCAAGGCCTTCCTGGAGGGCTGAGGCCCCCGGTACGGCGAAGGGGCCCGGCGTGCTGCCGGGCCCCTTCGCGTTCGCGCGGGTACGGGCCTACTCCATCCCGGCCAGGACGAGCGGCAGCCGGCGTGCGCCGTCGGCGGCGAGCTTCACCGGCACGCCCCAGTCCTGCTGGTGGACGTGGCAGGCCGGGTACTCGATCTCCGGGTCGTCGTCGCAGGAGGCGGCCATCGCCGACACGTGCAGCACGCCCTCGGCCACCGCGTCGGAGAGCACCAGCTCGCGGGAGAGCGCCGAGTCGGCCCCCGCGCCGGAGACCAGCAGCTCGGGCGGGGTCGAGCTGACCAGCAGCCGGGTGGACGGGCCGTAGCGCTCGTCCAGCTTCTGGCCGCTCGGCGCCGAGAAGACCACGTCCAGCCGGAACGCGCCCGGCGCGACCTCGGTGGCCGCCCGCTGGGTGCGGTGCGCGACCGACTCGACCCGGACGGCCTCCTCGGGCAGCCGCAGCCTGGTCAGCCGGTGCCGGGCGGACTCGACGACGACGATGTCGCCGTCCACCAGTACCGCCCCGGACGGCTCGCGCAGGTCGGTGGCGAGCGTGGTGACCTCGCCGCGCGCCGGGTCGAAGCGGCGCAGCGCGTGGTTGTAGGTGTCGCTGACCGCCACCGACCCGTCGGGCAGCACGGTGACGCCCAGCGGGTGCTGGAGCAGCGCCTGATCGGCCGCGCCGTCCCGGTGGCCGAAGTCGAACAGGCCGGTGCCGACGGCGGTGTGGACGGTCTTTGTTTCACGTGAAACCGACCGCAGCGCGGAGGTCTCGGAGTCGGCGACCCAGAGCCGCTCGCCGTCCGCCGAGACGGCGAGGCCGGACGGCTGGGCGAACCAGGCCTCGGCGACCGGCCCGTCCACCAGGCCCTCGTTGGTGGTGCCGGCCGCGACGCCGACGGTGCCGGTGGCCGGGTCGTAGGCCCAGAGCTGGTGGACACCGGCCATGGCGATCCAGACCCGGCCGTCGAACCAGGCCACGTCCCACGGCGAGGAGAGGTCCACCTCGCGGGCCGGGCCCTCGGTGGCGGAACCCTGCCACCACTGCCGGCCGGTGCCGGCCAGGGTGGTGACGCCGCCGTCGGCCAGCCGCACGCCGCGCAGCGCGTGGTTGACGGTGTCGGCCACCACCACGTCGCAGCCCAGCGCGTCCCGGACGGGCCCCTCGGGGAGCAGCACCAGGCCCTGCGGCTCGCTGAACCGGGGGGCGGCGCCGTCGACCAGGCCGCGCTGCCCGTCACCGATCCGGCGGACGACGCGCTCGCCGTCCCCGGCCAGCTCGACCAGCGAGTGGTGGCCGGAGTCGGCGACCAGGAAGTGGCCGTTCGGCAGCCGGACGGCCTTGCCGGGGAACGCGAGGTCCCCGGCGGTCGGCTCGGGCGCCACGTACGGGCCGTCGCCGCGCCGCAGGGTGCCCTTGGCCGTGTGCTCGGCCTCCAGCTCCTCGACCAGCCGGGCGATCGCGTGCGCGTGCCCCTCACCGGCGTGCTGGGCCACCACGTACCCCTCGGGGTCGATCACCACCAGCGTCGGCCAGGCCCGCACTGCGTACTGCTTCCAGGTGGCGAGCGCCGGGTCGTCCAGCACCGGGTGGTGCACCTCGTACCGCGCGACGGCGTCCACGACCGCCTGGTGGTCGGCCTCGTGCACGAACTTGGGCGAGTGCACCCCGACGATCACCACGGTGTCGCGGTGCTTCTCCTCCAGCTCGCGCAGCTCGTCCAGGACGTGCAGGCAGTTGACGCAGCAGAACGTCCAGAAGTCCAGGATGGTGATCTTGCCCCGGAAGTCGGCAAGGGTCAGATCCCTGCCGCCGGTGTTGAGCCATCCGCCGTCGCCGACCAGTTCGGGGGCGCGTACCCGTGCACGAGAAGCCATGCCCCAATCAAACCTCACCCGGTCGGCGGGCATTCCAGCCGCCAGCGGAGTTCACCGTCCTGCCACACCTCGGTGGGGGTGAGGCCGAGGGCGCGGGCGATGGCGGCGGAGGCGTGGTGGTCGGGGTGGATGTGGGCGAGGACGGTGGTGGTGCCGGTCGCGGTGAGGTGGGCGAGCAGGGTGCGGGCGGCCTCGGTGGCGAGGCCGCGGCCCTGCCAGGGGGTGCCGAGCACCCAGGCGATCTCGGTGGCGTCCGGGCCGATGGTGGCCTGGACGTAGCCGGTCAGCCGGCCGTCGGCGCGCAGTCGCAGGGCCCAGTTGCCCCAGGCCTCGGCGGGGTCGGGGGAGCCGGCGGCGAGCCGGGCGTAGCGGGTGCGCAGAGCGTCGGCGGTGGCGGGTTCGCCGCCGGTGAAGACGTGCAGGGCGGGGTCGGCGAGGGCGGCGGCCATCTCCTCGGCGTGTTCGGGTCCGACCGGGACGAGGTCGAGGCGGTCGCCGTGGAGGGTCACGGTGGTGTCGGGGCGCATGGGGGCATTCAACACACGTGCGCGGCGGTGCTTTTCGGGGGGTGGGCGGATCGGGTCGAATGGTGCGGGCGTCCGCTGGGGGCGTCCGGACGGAGGAGGCGGGATGCGGTACCTGGTCAGGGAGAAGCTGTTCGCGGTCGGCGACGACTACTGGATCGAGGACGACCACGGGCACAAGGCGTACCTGGTGGACGGCAAGGTGCTGCGGCTGCACCACACCTTCGAGCTGAAGGACGCGCACGGCCGGGTGGTCGCGGTCCTGAAGGAGAAGGCGTTCACCGTCCGGGACGCGATGAGGATCGAGAACGCCGACGGTGAGGTGGTCGCCACCGTCCGGGAGAAGCTGTTCACCCCGTTCCGCGACAAGTACCTGGTGGAGCTGGCCGGCGGCGGTGAGCTGAGGATCCACGGGAACCTGATCGACAAGGACTACCGGATCGAGAACGGCCATGGTGACGACCTGGCCCGGATCTCCCGGAAGTGGTTCCGGGTCCGGGACACCTACGGCGTGGAGATCGCCGACGGCGCCGACACCGGCCTGCTGCTGGCGATCGCCGCCTGCCTCGACCACCTGGTGGCGGAGGACGACTGAGGCCGGTGCCGGCGGAGGGGCGCGGGAACGCTCCGGGTTTCCCGGCCCCGACCCGGTCCGATGGGTTATCTTTTGCCGGTCCTTGACCATCGGACACCGTCGGCGACCCGGGGGACCAGCCATGAACGACATCCTGCACGGCCTCGGTGCGGCGGCCGCTTTCGGCGGCGTCGGCGTGGTGCTGCTGCTCCTCGGCGTCGGCCTGGTGGACGTGCTCACGCCCGGCCGGCTCGGCCACCAGATCTGGGTCGAGCGCAACCGCAACGCCGCCGTGCTGCTCAGCTCCGCGCTGCTCGGGATCGGCGGCATCGTCTTCACCGCGATCATGTACACCTACGAGGACTTCGGCAAGGGCCTGCTCTCGACGGCCTGCTACGGCCTGCTCGGCCTGGTGCTGATGGCGGTCGCGTTCTGGGCGGTGGACCTCCTGACGCCGGGCAGGCTCGGCGCCATCCTGGTCGAGCCCGAGCCGCACCCGGCGGTCTGGGTCTCGGCCAGCTGCAACATCGCGGTGGCGGCGATCGTGTCGGCCGCGATCGCCTGAGCCTCCTCCGGGAGGCGCCGCACCGGGTGCGGGCCGCCGCCCAGGACGTGCTCGCGCCCCCAGGCGCCCAACGGGGCCAGCGCCGCGTTGAGCCGGGCCCCCGCCGCCGTCAGCGAGTACTCGACCCGCGGCGGCACCTCGTCATAGGACTCGCGGTGCACGATGCCGTCCGCCTCCAGCTCGCGCAGATGGGCGGCCAGCACCTTCTCGGTGATGCCCGGCACCAGACGGCGCAGCTCGCCGAAGCGGCAGCTCGGGCGCTCGTCCAGGGCCCAGAGGATCAGCACCTTCCACTTGCCGCCGATCACGTCCATCGCGGCGTCGATCCCGCAGACGTACGCGCCCGGCCTGGGTACGGTCGCCATGCCCCCACCTTTCCGACCTCTTCGCTCACCTCAGGGTAACCACCCACTTCGAAGTGCGTACTTGATCACCAGCGGGCCCGCGCCGAGGCTGAATGCCATGGCACACAACACCGTTGACACCACGGGCACGCTTGCGAAGACCCCCGTCACCCTGCTCGGCCTCGGCGCGATGGGCGGCGCGCTCGCCCGTACCTGGCTTGCCGCGGGCCACCCGCTCACCGTCTGGAACCGCACCGCCGCCCGGGCCGAACCGTTCGCCGCCGGGGGCGCGACCGTCGCCGCCGGCCCCGCCGAGGCGGTCGCCGCCAACCGGCTGGTGGTCGTCTGCCTGCTGGACGACGCCTCGGTCGACGCGTCGCTGGACGGTGTCGACCTGACCGGCAAGGACCTGGTCAACCTCGTCACCAGCACGCCCGGCCAGGCCCGTGCCCGCGCCGAGTGGGCCCGCGAGCGCGGCGCCCGGTACCTGGACGGCGGGGTGATGGCCGTCCCGCCGATGATCGGCGTCCCGGAGGCCGGCCCGTACGTCCTCTACAGCGGCTCGCGCGAACTGTTCGAGGAGCACCGGGCCGTCCTCGCCGTCCCGGCCGGGACCACCTACGTCGGCGAGGACGCCGGGTTCGCGGCGCTGCACGACGTGGCACTGCTCAGCGCCATGTACGGGATGTTCGCCGGGGTCGCGCACGCCTTCGCGCTGATCCGCGGGGAGTCCGTCGCGCCGGGCGGCTTCGCCCCGCTGCTGTCCGCCTGGATCAACGCGATGGCCGGGTCCGTGGCGAGGACCGCCGAGCAGCTGGAGAGCGGCGACTACACCAGGGGCGTGGTCTCCAGCCTCGCCATGCAGGTCGCGGGCACGCCGACCTTCCTGCGCACCGCCGAGGAGCAGGGGGTCAGCACCGAACTGATCGTCCCGTACTTCGATCTGATGAAGCGGCGGCTCGCGGAGGGCGGCGGGGAGGAGGACCTGACCGGGGTGGTCGACCTGCTCCGGCGGTAGCCGCGAATTCCCGGCCGGGTGACGGAAGCCTTCGGCGCCGTCCTACCCCGCCGTCCTACCCCGCCGCCCGGTCGGGGAGGGGGCGGCGGCGGAGGGCGGGGTCGGTGAGGGCCGGGGGGCCAGGCGCCGTCGGGGTGGTAGAGGTTGGTGCCGGGCGGGACGATCCCGTCGATGCGGTCGAGGGCGGCGTCGTCCAGGGCGAGGTCCGCGCCCTTCAGGGCGTCCTGGAGCCGCTCCATGGTGCGCGGGTCGAGGATCACCGGGGTGACGGCCGGGTGCGCCGGGGGGAAGGCGAGGGCCAGTTCGGGCAGGGTGCGGCCGAGTGCGCTCGGCGACGTGGTGGGCCTCCATGAGCTGCTCGGCGGGGAAGGTCGAGCAGCCGAAGGCGCGGATCTTGCCCGCGCGGACGAGGTCACCGAGGACGGCGAGGGTCTCCTCGATGTCGGTGGTGTGGTCGGGCCGGTGGATCTGGTAGAGGTCGATCCGGTTGGTACGCAGCCGCCGCAGGCTCTTCTCCACCGCCCGGACGATCCAACGCTGTGAGTTGCCGCCCCGGTTGCGGCCCCCGACCATCGGGAAGTCACCTTGGTGGCGAGCACGACGTCGCCGCGGTCGCCCCGGCTCTCCAGCGCCTTGCCGACGATCTCCTCGGACTCGCCGGCCGAGTACATGTCGGCGGTGTCGACGAAGTTGACGCCCCGGTCGAGGGCGGTGTGGATGATCCGGGCGGTGGCCTCTCCGGCGGGGGAGGGGGGTTCGTCCGGTCGGCGGGCCCCGTGCTCACCGCACGCGCTTTCGCGGAAACGGCAACAAAGCTTGCCGCAGCGGTAGCGCCGGTCGCAGCCTGGCGACGGAGGTGATCGCCGTGAGCGACAAGAATGTGATGGCAGGCCCCGGGGCCGGCGGGGCCAGCGGGTCCGACGTGTACGACGTGGTCGTGGTCGGCGCGGGCGCCGCCGGGCTGAACGCCGCACTGGTCCTGGCCCGGGCCCGCCGCCGGGTGGCCGTGGTGGACGCCGGACAGCCGCGCAACGCCCCCGCCGAGGAGATGCGGGGCTTCCTCTCCCGCGACGGCATGCCCCCGGCCGCCCTGCTGGCGGTGGGCCGGGAGGAGGTGGCCGGGTACGGCGTCGACCTGATCGACGCCCGGGTGGACCACATCGACCCCGGCTTCCTGGTCCACCTGGCCGGCGGCCCGGTGCTCCACGCGCGCCGGGTGGTCGTCGCCACCGGTCTGCGGGACGGGCTGCCCGAGATCCCGGGCCTCGCCGAACGCTGGGGCCGGGACGTGCTGCACTGCCCCTACTGCCACGCCTACGAGGTCCGCGACCGGCCGCTCGGCGTGCTCGGCACCCACCCGGGCGCGGTGAACCACGCCCTGCTGCTGCGCCAGTGGTCGGACGACGTCGTGTTCTTCCCGCACACCATGGACCTGGCGGACGGCGAGCGGGAACAGCTCGCCGCCCGCGGTGTCCGGGTCGTCGAGGGCGCGGTCAAGTGGCTGGTGGTGGACGGCGACCGGCTGCGCGGGGTGGAGCTGGCGGGCGGCCGGGTCGTGCCCCGCGAGGCGGTGTTCGTCTTCCCGCGGATGGTCCCGCGGGACGCCCTGCTGTTCGGCCTGGGCTGTGCCCGCGACGGGAACGGCTGGGTCACCACCGACCGCTTCGGCGGCACCAGCGTGCCCGGGGTCTGGGCGGTGGGCAATGTCGCCGATCCGCGCGCGCAGGTCGTCACCGCGGCCGGGCAGGGCTCGGCGGCGGCGTTCGCGATCAATCACGACCTGGTGGAGGAGGACGTCCGGCAGGCCGTCGAGGCCCACCGTGCGGCAGCCACCGCAGTCACCGTCTGAAGTCCCCGAGAGAACCGCCCCTCCCGATCGGAGCGCACGATGCACGGCCACAACCACAAGCAGGACCACAGCCACAGCCACGAGCACAACCACGGCCACGACTACGACTGGGGTGCCCTCGGCGACCACCTGGAGCGCGAGGCCGAGCTGAGCGCCCCCGCCATCACCCGGGCCGCGCACTGGCTGCGCGAGCTGCTGAGCACGGACGGCGGGCCGGCCGGCGTCGGGCGGGTCCTGGACGTCGGCAGCGGCCCGGGCGTGGTCACCGGTCTGCTCGCCGACACCTTCCCGGACGCCGAGGTGGTCGCCGTCGACCAGGCGCCCGCCCTGCTGGCCCGGGCCCAGGCCCGGTCCGCCGGCCGGATCACCACCCACCGGGCCGACCTGCCGGGCGACTTCGGCACGCTCGGTACCGCCGATCTGATCTGGTCCGCCAACGCCGTCCACCATCTCGGCGACCAGCAGGCGGCGTTGACCGCTCTGGCCGCCTCGCTGCGGCCCGGCGGCCTGCTGGCCATCGCCGAACGCGGCCTGCCGCCGCGCTTCCTGCCCCGCGACATCGGCCTGGGCCGCCCCGGCCTGCAGGCCCGCCTGGACGCCGCCTGGGAGGGTGGCTTCGCCGACATGCGCGCAGACCTGCCGGATGCGACCGAGGAGGTGGAGGACTGGCCGGCCATGCTCACCCGGGCCGGTCTCACCCTCAGCGGCACGCGGACCTTCCTCACCGACTGGCCGGCCCCGCTCGCCCCGTTGGCCCGCGAGCACCTGCAGGCCCATGTGACCCGCCTGCGCGACCGGTTCGGTGAGTACCTGGACGCCGGGGACCGGGCCGCGCTGGAGGCCCTGGTGGACACCGACGCACCGACCGGTCTCCTGCACCGCCCGGACGTCTTCTTCCTCACCGCCACCACCGTGTTCACCGCCCGGGCGTCTTCCTAAGGCCGGTCGAGAGGCCGGTCGAGGAACCCCGCCAGCGTGCGGACGAACGCGTCGGCGTCGTCCAGCCACGGGTAGTGCCCGCCGGCGGGCAGGACGGCGGTCTCGCCGTTCGGGAAGAGCGCGGCGGCCTCCTTGGCGGCGTCCGGGCGCGGGACGGCGTCGAACTCGCCGGCCAGGATGAGGACGGGCGACGCCACCCCGGCGGCGGCCGCCCGGATCTCGTCCGGTCGGCAGCCGCCGCTGTAGTAGATCCGCGCGGCCTCGGGGTGGAGCTGGCCGGGGGCGACGGCGGCGTGGGCCTGCGCGGTGGCGTCCCAACGGCCGTAGTACAGGGGCGACAGGGTGGCCTCGTCGGCCTCGGTGGCCGTCCCGGCGAACGCGGCTTCGAGGGCGGCCCAGGCCGCCGGGAACCACGGTTCGCCCTCGACGCCGCGGGCGGCCGTGGCCGACCGGTAGTCCTCCTCGGTGGTGTCGAACCCGAACGCCCGCAGGCTCGGCGTCACCAGCGCCAGCTTCCCGGTGCGGTCCGGGTGGCGGAGCGCGTACAGGGTGGCCAGGATCGCTCCCGCCGAGTGGCCGAGCACGTCCGCGCGCTCCAGGCCGAGGTGCGCGCGGAGCGCCTCCACGTCCGCCACCTGCCGGTCGCACCGGTACGAGGACGTGTCAGCCGGGGTCTCCGACCGCCCCGTGCCGCGCAGATCGAGCATGTGCAGCGCGCGGTGCGCCGAGAGCCCGCCGAGGTCCCCCAGGTACGCGGAGTCGCGCATCGCCCCGCCCGGGAGCACGAGCAGCGGCTCGCCCTTGCCGATGACGTGGTAGGCCAGCCGGGTGCCGTCCGGCGCGGTGAAGGTTTCCATGGCGAGATCGTGCAGCGTCCGGGCCGCTCCCGCAACGGAGTTCAGCGGCGGGGCGGAACCGGTTTCCGGGGCCGGAAGGGCAGTCGGCGGCGGGGGAGACGCACTTCCGCGCGCCCTGTCACGCCCGGCGGTGCCGCCCGGTCCCCTTCCGCAGCAGCGGCACGGGCGTGTCCGCCTGCGGGAAGGCCTCCGCCCGGTCGACCCTGGCGATCAGCGGGTACGCCTCCCCGTAGTTCTCCGCCACGGCGACCGGCTGCCACGCGAAGCCGTCCCACTCGACCACCAGCCGCGGCTCGTCCGCGAACACGTGCGCCCCGCGCGGCGGTCCGTCGGCCAGCGTGATGGCGTCCCTTGTCCCGGGCGTCCGCCGTCGCTTCGACCGTGCGGCGTACCACTCGGCCAGCGGCTCGTCCTCGGCGTCCATCGTGACCTCCTCGCGTTCGTCGGGCGGGGCCCGTCTCGCCGATGCCAGTGTCGCGGATGCCGGCCGGGCGGGACGATTCCACGAACGGGTGAAGACCGCGGGGCCGGCCGGCCGGTGGGCCGGTCGAGGCGGCGGGCGCGCCAGGGCGAATGACCCGTCAGACACCGCCGGAGGGCGTCGGGGTGAGGCCGCCGCACCCGGCGCGGCGGCGGTACTGTCCACCCCATGGCAGCTACCGACCACGCCGTCGTCGTGGTGACCACCAGCACCGAGACCGAGGACCAGGCCCGCGCCCTCGCCGCCGCCGTCGTGCGCGAGCGCCTGGCCGCCTGCGCCCAGATCCACCCGATCCAGTCGCTCTACCGGTGGGAGGGCACCGTCCGGGAGAGCCCCGAGTGGCGGGTCGACCTCAAGACCCGCGCCGACCTCGCCGACCGCCTCACCGCGTTCGTCGCCGAGCACCACGACTACGACGTCCCCGAGATCATCGTCGTGCCGGTGGTCGGCGGCGGCCCGGCCTACCTGGGCTGGGTCGCCGCCGAGACGGTCCCCGGGGAGGCCTCCGTCTGACCTTCTCCCGGGCCGGTGCGCTACTCGCCGCCGAACCGGGTGGTCCAGGCGGCCAGGTCCTCGTCCGTGATCTTGGCGAAGAGCACCGGCGGGACGGTGAAGGCGGTGCCGGCCGGCAGGAAGTCCAGCGCCCGGGCCTGCTCGGCGCTCACCCAGGCCGCGGTACGGGCCGGGGCGTCCTCGGCGAGCGCGAACGACTGCCGCATGGCCGCCGCCGCGGTCGGGATGAACGGCTCGGAGACCACCGCGTAGAGGTGGATCAGGTTCATCGCCGTGCGCAGGGTCAGCGCGGCGGCCTCCGGGTCGGTCTTCGCCTGGAGCCAGGGCGCCTTCTCGTCCAGGTAGGCGTTGCCCGCGCTCCACAGCGCGCGCAGACTCCGCGCGGCCTTGCGGAAGTTCAGCGCCTCCAGATCGCCCTCGTAGTCGGCCAGCAGCCCGGCGATCTGCGCGCCCAGCCGCTGCTCGGCCTCGCCCGGCTCGTGGCTGCCCGGTCCGTGGCCGCCCGGTCCGTGGCCGCCCGGGACCGCGTCGCCGAACCGCTTGCGGCTGAACGACAGCACGCGGTTGACGAAGTTGCCGAGGGTGTCGGCCAGGTCCTTGTTCACCACCGAGGCGAAGAGGTCCCAGGTGAAGCTGGAATCGTCCGACTCCGGTGCGTGCGCCATCAGGAAGTAGCGCCAGTAGTCGGCCGGCAGCAGCTCCAGGGCGACGTCGGTGAAGATGCCCCGCTGCTGGCTGGTCGAGAACTTGCCCCCGTAGTAGGTGAGCCAGTTGAAGGCCTTGACGTAGTCGACCTTCTTCCACGGCTGCCGGGAGCCCAGGAGGGTCGCCGGGAACATCACCGTGTGGAACGGGACGTTGTCCTTCGCCATGAACTCCGTGTACCGGACGGTTCCGTCGGCCTCGTACCACCAGGACCGCCAGTCCCGGACCTCGCCGGCCGGGGCCGCGTCCGCCCACTCCCTGGTGGCGCCGATGTACTCGACCGGGGCGTCGAACCAGACGTAGAAGACCTTGCCCTCGGCCGCCAGCTCCGGCCAGGTGTCGGCGGGCACCGGGACGCCCCACTCCAGGTCACGGGTGATCGAGCGGTCCTGGAGGCCCTCGGTCAGCCACTTGCGGGCGATCGAGGAGGCGAGCACGGGCCAGCCGTCGCCGTTGGCCGCGATCCACGCCTCGACCTCGTCGGTCAGCTTCGACTGGAGCAGGAAGAGGTGCCTGGTCTCGCGGACCTCCAGGTCCGAGCTGCCGCTGATCGCGGAGCGCGGCTCCAGCAGGTCCGTGGGGTCGAGGACACGGGTGCAGTTCTCGCACTGGTCGCCGCGGGCCTTGTCGTAGCCGCAGTGCGGGCAGGTACCGACGATGTACCGGTCCGGCAGGAACCGCCCGTCGGCGATCGAGTACACCTGCCGGATCGCCCGCTCCTCGATGAAGCCGTTGGCGTGCAGCTCGCGGGCGATCTCCTGGGTGATCTCCCGGTTCTGCGGGGAGGAGCTGCGGCCGAAGAAGTCGAAGGACAGCCGGAAGCCGTCGTACACCGCCTTCTGCCGGTCGTGCGCCCGCGCGCAGAACTCCGCGACCGGCAGGCCCGCGTCCTGGGCGGCCAGCTCGGCCGGCGTCCCGTGCTCGTCGGTCGCGCAGATGTACAGCACCTCGTGGCCCCGCTGACGCAGATAGCGTGCGTAGACGTCCGCCGGGAGCATCGACCCGACCATGTTTCCCAGGTGCTTGATCCCGTTGATGTAGGGAAGGGCGCTGGTGATCAGGTGCCGAGCCATCCTCGGATGCTCCGATTTCTCCCGCACGCACCCCACCCGGAGTGCCATGACGGGCGCAGGCTCTGGGGGCCGCGACGGGAACCCGACGCGTGGCCGGCTCCCGGGCCGCCGCACAGAGCGACGTTCCACTGTGGGCGGCCCGATCGTACCGAAACCGGCCCTTTCCCCTCCTCCCCATTTTCCGGGCCCGACCACCCGCGAAGCGCTTCGGCGGCTCAGCCCGTGTCCTCCCCGCAGGCAGGCAGGCAGGCGGGTCGGCAGTGCTCCGAGTTCTGCTGAACCGTGCGGGCCTGACCTTTTCCGGCGCGGGAGTTCGCCGGCCGGCCCTGGGTTCCCACGCCTCAGCCACAGTGGCCGCTGTCGCCGATCCGGCGCACGAGCTTGTCCGAGGGGACGGTCCGACACGGCCCGTCCGGCTCGAACAGCGGGTGCACCACGGCCATCCCGCCTTCCTCGCTGACCAGTTCGACCAGCGATCCGGGCTCCAGTGAGCCCGGATCGCTCGCGCAGTTCCCTCAGTGCTTCAGGTGCCGACCGGTGGCCCTTGCGGTGAGCAAGGGGCCACCGGGGGAGGCTTGTCCAGGCGCAGAAGTGGTCGAACTCGCCGACCTGGACGCCGAGGACGAAGGCGGCCCACGGGGGGCCGGTGGCCGGGGCCTGGGCATCGTCGACGTGCTCGCCGAGGAGTGGGGCGTCGAGCCCATCGGGCAGTACAGCAAGGCGATTTGGGCCGTCGCCGCAGTCGGCGTCCGGTGAACGGGCGGGTCGTCACCGGCTGGCCGACCTGGCTGGTCGGCGCTCAGCCGCGGGCGAGCCGTTCGACCAGCCGTGACTTCGCCGCCGGCCACTCCTCGGCCAGCAGCGAGTAGTAGGCGCTGTCGCGCCAACTCCCGTCCGGCCGCCGCCGTTCACGGCGGTGGACGCCCTCGAAGGTGGCCCCCAGCCGCAGGATCGCGCTGCGGGAGCGCTCGTTGAGGCTGTCCGTCTGCCAGCAGACCCGGCCCATGCCCAGTTCCTCGAAGGCGTGGGTGAGCAGCAGCAGCTTGGTAGTCCTCGTTTAGAGACGCACGTTACGTGACGGGCGTTCGAGCTGCAAGGGTGAACAACGGTTCCCGGGTGCTGCTGCTGACCGACTCGGTATTCGACCTGGTCAGATGGCAAATGGCCGAGTTCAGAGACGCGCACGTCAGGTAGGTTCAGCCAGGTCAGGGCGGCCCGGGTGCCGCCGTAGCGCTCGAACGGAGGGGTAGCCCAATGTGGAAGTGCGAGGTTGTTGTCGGGGCCGAGCTCGACGTCGAGGAAGTCGCCGAGCTTTACCGTGCCTCGACGCTTGCCGAGCGTCGACCGGTGGATGATCGCGAGCGGTTCGCCGAGATGCTTCGTGCTGCCAACCTGGTAGTGATCGTACGGTCCGAGGGTCGGCTAATCGGTATCGCACGCAGCGTGACCGACAACGTGTACGCGACGTACCTGTCTGACCTGGCGGTCGATCGGGAATTTCAGCGGCAAGGCGTTGGTCAGGCCCTGATTCGAGCGACGCAGGAAGCAGCGCCGCCGGCCAAGATCATCCTTCTTGCGGCGCCTGCGGCCGTGGACTACTACCCGAAGATCGGTTTTACGCAGCACCATTCGGCGTGGGTGCTCTGACCTGGAACAACGTCTCTAAAGCACTCGCAGCCTGACCTGCGGAAACGAGGCCGGCGGTACCGGCTGCAGCGGGCGGAACAGCGAGAAGCCCCCTCCCAGCAGGGAGGGGGCTTCTCGTGTGGCTACCGCGAGGTGACTACGGGTTTGTCTATCGCAGCAGGCGGCGTACGGCGGGTGCGCACGCGTTGCACGCGTAGAGGGTGTGCGCCGGGCCGCTCGTTCGCTCAACGGACCCCACGGCGGTCACGGGGCAGTCTTCCGCCTGGCACCTGCAGCACTGGCCGATGATGGCCGGAGCAGGGAGAGGCGTCGCGGTCATGCTGCGGTCCCGGAGCGGGCGAGCGTCTGTGCTTCTGGGTAGGTGTAGCCGGTATCGGGGAGGCCGGACGAGGCGGCGGCGAGCGCTTCGCGGCGGAGGGCCTGCTGTCCGGCTTCCCGTTGGACTTCCCGCTCCATCTCGTCGAGCTCGGCCAGCCACGCGCCCCAGTCGATGTACGGGCGGACGCTGGCACCCTCGCCGTAGGGGTGTGGGCGGTGTGCCCCCGCGCTGCAGCGCAGGCCGTCGACGACGGGGCGGATCGGGTCCGCGGTCCGCGCGGTCGGGGTGATCAGTTCGAGCGTGTGCTCGCGGATGGCGGAGAAGTAGCGGGGGCGGCGGGCTCGGCGGCCGGAGCCGGTGGCAAGGAAGGTGCGGGCATGGCTGAGCAGCCAGCCGATAAGCTGAGTCACGTCTTAGCTCCGAGAAAGCTAGGGCCTCCCCCGGAGCGGTTGCCGCCGCTGCCGGGGGTTTCTTTTGGGCCTCGACCGTAGCCCTTACTTGTCTAGCTTGTCTAGGTTGTCTAGGTTGTCTCGCTCGTCTAAGTAGCTGCCCGGCGAAGCGAGTGTCTACCCTCTCCGTATGCCTGAGAGCCCGGTCGACCCGCACAAGCCGAATGCCCCGTATATGCGGATCGTGGCGGAGCTGACGACGGAAATTCGAGACGGCCGGTATGCCCCGGGTGATCGGATTCCGTCAGAGAGCGAGTTGTGCAAGCGGTTCGGGGTGGCGCGGGAGACGGCCCGTCGAGCGGTTGCTGCGCTGAGAGATCGAGGGATCGTCGAGACGGAATGGGGCCGAGGATCGCGCGTGATCGGCTCAGCTAGCACCGAGTAGAGAAGGCCCCGCCCGACTCGTTCGGGCGGGGCAGTTGTGCTTAGTGCTCGCGCGGCCGGTACGGCTGTCGAGTGGATCTCATGTTCGGCTGCGGACCCGGGCACGCTAGCGGTTGGGGGACTCGCACCCATCCGCCGCAGCGGAAGCAGAACCCCATGCCGGTGTCAGGATCTGGCACGGTGGCGGTGCTGCACTGTGGGCAGGAGTCCATACGAGCAGACTAGGCGGAGAGGCCGCCCTGCTGCGCCTGCTGAACGACGAGCGCCGTCCAGTCGTCCGGGGTGAAGGTGACCACCTCGTCTGGGCGGGCGGAGTCGCGGACGGCCACGACGCCGGCGATGTTGACGGCTACCTGCGGGCAGTTGTTCGCCTTGGGGTCGCGGCACGCGACGGTGACGAACTCAAAGTCGGTACGCTCGGCCATGCTGTTCCTTCCGTTGAAGGGGAAGTGGACCCCCGGGTCCTGAGGGTTCGAGCCGATCAGGACCCGGGGAACCCGGCCATGGGGCCGGGAGTCTGGGTGTTGTGCAGGGAGCGCTCGCTGGGTCGGGTCAGGAGTCGTCGGGGCCGGTGGGGCTATCGCGCCGACGGTACGAGCGGCTGAGCAGTAGCCGCGTGTACTCGGCGGCCTCGGGCGACAGTTCGTCGTAATAGTCGATCGGGTCGCCCTTGTACACCGTGTCTCCAGCGCAGCCAACGCACCATTCGCGGCCGGTGTCGCGGTCGCGGATCGCAGGTTCTGCGCGCTTGCACCAATAGCACTTGCCGACGAGCAGAGTCTCGGTGAGGCACTTGGTGCACCAGTCTTGGCGGCTCTCGTGGTCGTGGAACCGGGGCCCGTCCGCGCCGCACCGGTGGCAGGTTCGACGGTGCTTTCCCCGAGCGACTGACGAGAGGTTGCCACTCATTAGCGTCGGACCCCCAATACGGCAAGCTGCTGCTTCGTGCTGATCGGCACGCCGGCCTGCGCGGGGTCGAGCGAATCGAGGAACTGCAGGAGCGTGTTCCGGGCGTCCTCGACGATGCTCTCGATCCTGTGCTCGCTCAGCGCAGGGGGAAGGGCGGCGCGCGCGACGGACCACTCGGCCGCCTGCTCGACGAGTTGCTCCAGTACCCAGTGACGGGTGAGCAACTGCACGCCGAACGTGATGTGCAGGGAGTGCTCGTCTCCGGTGCTTCCGAAGTGCACCCATCCACGCGGGATGTAGAGCACGTGGCCAGCGGTGAGGGTGATGGTGTCGGCGTCGCGGTGGACCTGGTCGAGCTGATAGGGGGTGAAGCCGACCGCGGTCCACCGGTGGCGGTCGAGGGGGTCCTCGACGATCGGCGGATGCAGCTGCCATGTCTTGGCGCCCTCGGCCTGGGCGATGAAGACATGGTGGGTGTCCCAGTGCGGCCCGTAGCCGGCAGAGCCCGGGGGCGTCAGGTACACGTTCGCGGTGACCGGGTGGCCGATCTCGGAGGCGAGCTGCGTGGAGGCTTCCCGGAGCGGCGGCCACGTGAGGTGCAGCCCGTTGAGCACGAGCGTCTCGCTCGGGTGGTCGGCGTCCGGCTGCGTCTGCGTGGGAGCGCCCTGCCGGACCATACCCATTGCGATCGGTCGCACGGAGGGATCGGCGACGATCCGTCGCGCGTCGCTGCGATCGAACAGCGTGGCCAGCAAACCGCGATCAACCGCGTGAACGGTGGGGGTGTCGGGCCAACGGGCGAGGAAGCTCGTCGGGTCCTCGACGAGCAGCGGCAGGACTGACATTTCGATCTCCAGACGTCGCGCGAACTGGGGCGGCGGCCTCCCGCGGCTGCGCGCCGCCGCGGGAGGCCGTACGTCAGCGGGGGATCAGGCGACGAGGTGGTCGAACTCGCCGGCCTTGGCGCCGTCGATGAACGCCTGCAGCTTGCTCTGGGTGGCGATGAGCGGGACCTGCTGCGGGTCGGTGGTGATGCCGATCGCGATCTGCCCATCGGCGGTCATGGCCAGGCCGATCGAGTCGTCGAGGTGTTCCCGCACGGAGCGGCTCGACTTGATCCAGTCGAGGCCGGGCAGCGCCTCGGGGTTGTAGTTGGGGACGGCGACAGCGGTCATTGTCTGTTCTCCATTCGGTTGTGGTCGCGCGCAGGTGCGAGTCGACCAGGTTGGTTGTGCGGTGTCCCTGCTGCCGGCTGCAGGGGCCCACCTCTGACGAGGAGGGAGTCTGAGAGACGAAGTTCAACCCGAACTGGTCGGGGACTCCGGGGGTTCGAACGGGCAGGGCGTGCCATCCGGGCTGTCCGCCGAAAGGCAGACCGTGACGCGCAGCGAGACGTAGTTGCCGCCGGGCTGGAGGCCGGCGAGGAGGATGTCTCGCTGTTCCTTGAGGTCGACCTCGGCCCGGTACCGGCGGACCTCCGGTGAGCGCAACCACGTCAGGTCGGTGGGCGTAGGCGTCCCGGCCTTCTGCCACTGCGTCTCCAGCCAGTCGACCGCGTCAACGACCGTTTCCCACCTGCCTTTCAGCTGCCATTGATCGGGCTGGTCGACCACCGTCGCTTCGCCGTAGGAGAGACAGGTATTGCTGCTGTCGCGTCGGTGGCCGTGAAAGTGGGTCATGAGGCGGGGCCGGCGGGTATCTGCCTGCTGGCGCGGTGGTGCCTCTGCCATCTGAGTGCCTGCGCCTCCGACCGGCCACGCACGCGCACACCCCACCGGGCAAGGCGAGCACTCAACCATCCGTCTGAGCGCCCGCATTCGGCTGCTAGCGATTGAAGGCTCTCGCCCGCGTTGTACCGACTGATGATCTCGGTGCGTTCCGCCGGGGTGGGCTCGGTCGGCGAACGTGCCGGCCGATGGCGGGTCAGGACAGGCAGCAGCATCATGCCTTCTTCGTCTGGTCGGTTGGGAGGCCCCGCCCCGGTCGTCCGTCGTGACCGGGCCGTCACCGGGGCGAGGGGTTCCCGGCCGGATGGTCAGGACAGCCGGCCGGGGATGGTGCCCGCTCTGGACACGGCGGAAGGTTGCACGGCACGCCGAACCCGGGGTTGACGGTGTTGGCGTGCTCTCGTGTCCAGAGCGGGAGTTCTGCCCGCCCCCTGCTGGCAGCAGTCCAGAAGGGGGCGGTGCTCACGGGGTCCTATCAAGCCCCGGAGCGTCCCACCGCGCCACCCGGACCCTCGACCGCGGGCACGGTGGGAAGTTGAACCCGCCCCGGGCGGAATGGACCTCGACCAAGGCCCGGGGCGGGAGAAAAAGGGGACGGCCGTATCAGAGCGGCTCGACCTCGGGCACCATCACCATCGGCACGTCGGCCAGCAGGCGGAAGGACCGGTGGTCAGGGTGCGCCCACCCGTGCCTGCGAGTCCACTCGGTGGATTCGGCAAAGGAGTTGACCTCACCGGAGTCTTTCCCACACGGGGTGCCATCCTCGTTCTCGGACTTGCACACCATGAGGTAGGCGGGCGGGTCGATGTCGGGTCCGGTGTCCTCGCGCAGCATCCAGTCGCCGAAGCGAGTCACCTTTGCAGATCTGCTCATTTATCCCGTCCTCGGCTGGTTGCAGCCGGCCGCGTAGGGGATCGGGCCGCCCCGTGCGCGGTCCGTTGGGGCCGTGAACCGCACGTCGACGGGATCGGCCGTCCACTCGTTCCCGCCGGCCAGCGGGGCGAGTCGCCACCGGTCGCCGTCCTCGCCGCAGAACTCACCGACCAGTCCGGCCGAGATGTCCACCACCAGGTCGCCGAAACGCGGCGCCCAGAGGTGCGTCACCGTTCCCTCGGGCCTGTCGGGGTCGTCGGGCGCCTCGGCGGCGAGGGCCGCCGTGCCCACCCGGATGACCTCCGCGAGACGCGTGATCACGTCCGGGGCGGCCCGACCCATGTCCACCAGCACTTCACCGGTGATGCCCGACGGGGTGTCAAGGCCAATTGACGGCAGCCGACATCCGGCTCCTTCCGTGGCCTCGCGCATCTCCGCACACGCCTTGCGGGCCGCTCTTCGCTGCTTCCCGACGATGCGGGAGAGCAGAGAGTCACCCGATCCGGGTACCCCTCCGGCTGCACTCACGACCGCTCCCTTCCGGAGCTGCCAAGACAGGACGGCTCATCCGTACGAGTCTTGTTGCTCAACGCTTCTGACTCTCTGTGCTCCTAGCGTTGCGCCTCGGCGCTACTCTGAGAAGCAGCGGCATGTTTCGCAGTAGATCGCGCAACGTCGGGGCCGCTGCGGGAAACATCAGAGGAGGTCCCCGGATGGCTTGGCCGGAACGCGAGCTTCACCCGGGAAGGTCGGCACGAGACTTCTACGGGGCTGAGATCCGATGGCACAGGAAGAACGCCGGTGGCATGTCGCTCGCCGCCCTGGCCCAGATCGTTTGTTTTTCGAAAGGGCATCTATCGAGGATCGAGGCTGGTGAGTCCAAGGTCCCGGAGGGATTGTCTGAGAAGCTAGACGTAGCTTTCGGCACTGATGGCTCGTTCCTTCGTCTCTACGAGCTGGCCAGCCGGGAAGACTTCCCGGACAAGTACAAGCGGTTCATGGAGCTGGCTGAACAAGCCATCGGCCACGAAGCGTATGAGACGACCGTGCCGGGCCTTCTTCAGACGGCCGACTTCGCCAGTGCTGTGCTGCAGGCAGGCGAGCCGTTCGCGGCGGAAGAGGAAATTGACGACTGGCTGACAAAGCGACTCCGGCGTCAGGATCGCCTCAGTCGGCAACCCTCGCCGTGCAGGTACTGGTTCATCCTGGACGAAGGGGCCATCCGTCGCCCGGTCGGTGGGCCTGCGGTCATGGTGGTGCAGCTCACCCGACTACTTCATGCAAGTCGGCTGCAGCATGTCACAATCCAGATACTGCCGTTCAGTGCCGGGGCGCACTCTGAGATTGGCGGCTCCCTAACACTGCTTACCCTGCCGGATCGGGCTGTGGTCGCCTATGAGGAGGGGAGTAGGTCCGGGCACCTCTTCGAAGAAACTGACGAGGTGCTGCACCGCCAGGCGCTCTACGATCTGCTCAGGGCTCAGGCTCTGTCTCCAAGAGACTCCGAGGCGATGATCAGCGCGGCACTGGAAGGAACCACCGATGCACTTCCCCGACGAGACGCCCGCCCGGTGGCGGAAGAGTAGCTACAGCAACGGCAACGGCGGAAACTGCATCGAGCACGACGACGCCAGCCCGGGCCGTGTGCGCGACTCGAAAGACCCCGATGGTCCGGCGCTTGCCTTCTCCCCCGATGCTTGGCAGTCGTTCGTCTCCGCCGTTCGTAGTGGTGAGTTCGGCACGTTCTGACCCTGTGGCCCGAGGTTCCACCCATCTCTGGAAGACGGGTGTCAAAGCACGAAGGCGCCCCCTGTGCCGGCCGCAGCCGGTGCAGGGGGCGCAGTTGGTTCTACGGGGGGTCGAGATGGGCGGTGCGCTGGTCGACGCGGTCGACGGCGTCGCGGAGGCTGCTGCCGCTATTGGGGTGTAGCTCGTGCTCGACGGCGGCGAGCTTGTGCTCGATCTTGTCGAGTCGGGTCATGACTCCGGGGCGGCCAGGGACGCCCGGGCGGTCGTCGGTGCCGGTCCAGTCGTCGACGAAGTCCTCGACCTTGGCCGCGAGGCGGCGGGTGCCGCGGGTGGCGCGCCAGAGTAGGCCGAGCGCGGCGGAGAGGGTGACCAGCGCGCCGGCCCACAGCAGGACGTCGTCGAGGTGGCCGGCGCCGGTGGGGTCGCTCACTCGGTGGGCTCTCCCTCCGTGGCGCGGAGCCACGCGGGCAGCAACTGCTCGACGACGTCGAGCGCCATCACACGGGTGATCGCGCCGGAGACGGTGAGTGCGACGGCGATGCCGGGCAGAGTCTGCGGCAGGCCGGCGGTGGAGATGAGCAGGGGGAGGGCGGCGAGCAGGCCGAGTACGGCCTGCAGGCCGGTGCGGATGGTGCGCCGGGTGGCGTCGGTCATGGGTGGTACCTCCTGTTGGGCGGGTGGCCCGGGGCGGGCCGGTCCCGGGGTGGGGTGGGGTGGGTCAGCGGACGCTGAAGCCGTGCCGCGCGCCGAGCGCGTCGAGCGAGCTGCGGCCGGGGATGCCGTCGGCGGCCGCGCCGCGGTAGCCGAGGGAGCGCTGCCACGCGGCGTAGGCGGTGACGGTGCGGGAGCCGAACGAGCCGTCGCCGGCCCACTGCGGGTCGAGCAGGCGCTCGGCGGCGAGCGCGGCCTCGACGGGGCGCACGGCGGCGGGGTAGGTGGTGGCGCCCTGCGGGAGGCCGGGGTCGCGGCGGGCCGCGGCGATCACCTGGTCGAGGTCGACGACCGTCTGCTCGCCGGGGAGCGCGCCGCCGAGCAGGCGCCGCAGCGACTGCTCACCGGGGACACCGTCGGCGTCGCTTCCGCTGAAGCCGAGCGACTGCTGATACTCGGCGTAGTTCTCGGTGTCCGGGTCGCGCCAGTCTTCATCCGGACCGGCGACGTAGTGCCGACCGTGGCCGGCCGCGACGAGAGCCTCGCCGACCTGCCGCACGTGCGGGCCGTGCGCGCCGTAGCCGTACTCCAGTCCGCCGATGGTGACCCGGTACCGGGCGGGTCCGGCCGCCTCGGGCCGCGGCGCGGGGGCCGGCTCCGGGACGCCGGTGGCACGGGCGACAATCGAGGGAAACACGGCGTTGTGGAACTGCTGCGCGCGGGCGTCGCCGGGGCAGGCGGTGCCGGACGTCGACCACGACCGGTGCAGGCGGTGATAGCCGTACCCGGGGTCATCCGGGGTGCGGCAGATTCGCAGGGGGATGCCGTGCTGCTGGTGGAGCCAGACGCCGAGCGCGACGAGCTGTTCGATCTGTGCGGGTGTCCACGGGTCGGTGTGCTGGCTGTTGCTCTCGGTCTCGATGCTCACAGCGCCGGTGCCGTCCGGCCGGCGGTTGGCCGCGGCGTTTGCGTCGGTGCGGGTCTGGGTGCCGATGTACTGGGCGATGCTGCCGTCGTAGCCGAGGCCGAAGTGCGATTCGAGGTTGGTCGAGTCGCGCCAGTACTCGTAGATGCGGCGCGGCCCCCACTCGGCCGCGATCGAGTGCAGGATGAACTGCGTGGGGCGGATGGCCGGTTGGGCGTCGCTCTCGGGCTGCAGCTCGATGCGTTCGGCGCCGGGGTACCAGGACATGAGGACGTCTCCAGACATGGGAAAGCCCCGGGGCCGGCGGGCCGCGGGGTGAACGGTCTTGGTGGGGTGTGGAGTTGGTCAGAGGGTCTGTGACCCGATGCAGCCGTTCGGGCAGGCGTAGAGGGTGCCGCCGCCGCTGGTGCGCCACAGCTTGATTTCGACGGTGGCGACGGTGGCGTACGAGCCGGGGCAGAGAAGGGGGCCGTCGTCCCAGTGGAACCAACTACCGGCGCCGATGTTGTGCTGCTTCCCCCACGGCGAGCCGTTGACGTAGACCTGCAGGACACCGGTCGTGCCCTGGTCCGCGGCCGCGTAGCCGGCAACGGTGAGCATCGGGTGGTACCGGATGTGTGCGGCCGTCCACACGGCGTCGGGGCTGGTGGCCTGGGTCTTGGCGTACTGGTCGAGGTCCTGGTCAGGGTAGAAGGGGGTGTGGATGTACGGCACGGCGAGACCGCCGTTGATCCGGTCCTCGGTGAAGATCGTTGAACCGCGCGAGTCGTAGATGTCGATGCCCTGCGGCATGGTGCCCGGGGACCACATCGACAGCGCGGGCGACCCGTCCTCGCGCCGGATCAGTACGCCGTACTGCGGGGAGCCGTCCGGCCGGGACGGGCTGATCTCCCCGATGTAGACCATGTCGGTTCCGTCGGCGTCCTTCACCGTGAGCGTGCCGCCCTCGGCGATGATCACGGGCCCGTGCTGGATCTGGTCCATCGCCGGGCGGGTCTGGGCCCGGCCGGAGAGCTCACGGACCTGGCGCTCCAGCGCGCGGATTCGGTCGAGTAGATCCTGCGGAATCGCAGCCAACTAGCTTGCCTCCAGTACGAGTTTTGCGGTCTCAGGGCGGCCGCGCTCCGGGGGCGTGACGGCGATGCCGATGATCCGATGGCGGGCGGTCATGCCATCGGGCCACCACAGGTCGGTGATCCGGATACGGGCGGTGGCGCCGAGCAGGGCGGGGGAGATCTGGCCGTCAAGGCGCACGGTGATCTCGGGCACGGTGCGGGGGGTGAGGTGCGCGTCGGCGTCGGCGCGGGCGTGCGCGTCGAGCGTGCCCTGCTGCTCAACCGTGCTGTAGTCCGAGCTGCCATCGGTCCTCGGCCAACCAGCCTCGACGTCAGCCGAGTTGGCGATGAGCGGGGACAACAGGGGGACCGAATCGGACGCCTGGTTGCGGTTGACGCTCGCACCCCGCGACTGCCACGCGGTCGCCTTGCCGGTGGCGTCCACCGGCCACCTGTACGAGAGGATCGGCCCGGGGTGGGTGAGGACGATCTCGCCCGTGCCGGCCCGGATGATCGGGTGGCCGAGCTGCAGCGCCTTGACGCGCCGGCCCGTGGCCGGGTCTCGGTGTGAGGCGATCCGCCACTCGAAACCGCCTTCCACGCGGGAGAGTTGCTCGATCAAGTCCCGGACGAACGGAAGGTCGTACCGGCTGTAGAACCGGTCACGGGCGATGCCGCAAAGCTCGGTGCCGGCCTCGATGCCGATGTCGCCCCCGGGCTGCTCGGCGGTGTAGAGATCAGGTTGCGCACGATGTCGAACTGATCTACCCCGGTCGCCTGTTGGGAGTCGTAGAGCATGCGGTGGGCGAGGTAGCTGTCCCACGTGGCGGCCTGCAGTGCGAGAGAGAGGAACCCGCGTTCGTCGCTCTGCAGGTTGGTGGTCCACAGGATGCCGCCCCACCAGAGGTCGCCGCCGCGCTCGACCCACAGAGCGGTGCGCCCGGGGATCAGGGCGGCGCGGGCGCGGGCGGCGAGTTCGGCCGTCACGATGTGCACGGTGGCCTGCAGCGATCCTGTCTTGCCCAGGAATTCATCGAACGACACCCCCCAGAGCGGCAGGACGTCGAGCAGCTGATCGGACCGAAGATCGCAGATCAGCGCGCGGTAGGGGGTGGGCGGGAGCAGCGCGACCACCCCCAGCCGTTGCCAGGGGCGGGAGCCCTAGGCGCACTCGTAGCTGATGTGAATGCGCATGCTGGCGCCGGGGCTGTTCCAGATGTAGCCGGCCGCGCCCGGGGTCACCCATGAACCGTCGTTCCACCGGGTGGCGAGAACCTGCGCGGCTGTCTCGGCCCGGTCGATGACGGGAATCAGTGCGCGCCAGAAGGTGACGGCATCGAGGTGACGGCCGGTGCCCTGCCATCCCAACGGCGAAGTGCCGGGATCGGCGGCGGGGGCCGGTAGGGACACGCGGATCGACCCTGAGCCGAGTGAACTGCCAGTGCCCCAGGTGAGCCAGGCCGTGACCTCGACGTGGCGGCCGATCCGGCAGTACCGGCCACCGGCCGTTGCTGCGCCGAGTGACGCCAGACCGGTCCATGTGGGCGTGTACGAGGTCCAGTTGCCGAGCGGCATCCACTGGACACCGTTCCACCGTTCGAGGCCGGTGCCGGTGTCGCGCCACTGCCCGATGTAGCTGCCGAACGGGACCGCGCCGGCCGGGGCGATTCCGCCGAGCGCGGCCGGATACGGTACCCACGTCGTTCCGGACCACCGCTCAACGCGGGTGCCGGTGTCGCGCAACTGCCCGACGTAGGCCCCCGGCTCGGTCGAGTTGTCTGGTCGGACTCCGCCGGCCGCCACGGTGTAGGTACGCAGATCGGTGACGGCGGTTGCCCAGGGGATACCGCCGGTGCCGGCGGACGCGCCGACCGGCACCCGCACCGCCCACAGCGGGAGCGAGCACGCGGGGAGCGGCGCCGGGGCCGGGTCGGCGGCCGGGGTGCCCTGCAGGATCTCGACCGCGGCCAGAGCCTTGCCGCTCTGGTCGTAGAGCCCGTCGTAGACGTGCAGCAGCACGACGTCGATCCGGTCCCATTGCGTGTGGCCGGGCGTGAAGTCGAGCGTCTCGGGCAGGGCGAGCGTCACGGGGTAGGCGCCCTGCAGGGCGGTGCCCTGCACGACGGCCCGGCCGGCGCCGAGCTGCGCCTGCATGGGTGCCGTCGAGGTGAGTGAGAGGGGGGCGCCGCCGGGGATCACTCCGGGGGCGGTGGTGGTCGCCCCGGTGGGTGTCATGGTGCCGACGGGGGCGAGGCGGGTGTCGGTGCGGGTCTGCCCGGTGGGCGGGAGCCACGCGGCGCGCACGGGCATGCGGTGCCTCCTTACCAGTGGGCATGGCGCCAGCGCAGTTCGGCGCGGGCGGCGGGGTGCGGAACGGTGTCGGGGGCGCCGGCGAACGCGTAGTCGGTCGTGCCGGGCGCGACGGCGAGAAGCTGCTCGGGGGCCGAGCGGTCGGTCACGGTGTGGAGCCGGGACGAGGCGGACAGGGTGACCGTGCCGGCCGCCCCGTCGACGACGAGCTGCTCGCCCGTGCCGAGCGTGATGTCGTACTCCCATCGCCGGCCGGTGCGCAGGTCGACGAGCGAGGGCTGCTCGACCGGCCCGGTGAACACCAGGACGGCGGGCGCGGGTGCCTTTCCGGCGTTGGTGGCGGTGAGGATGCCGGTGGAGCCGCCGGACCCGAAGGTGATCCCGTCTTCGGTCGGTGGTGCGCCGCCGGGCGGGGTGGCGAGGTGCCAGTCGAGGCCGCGCTCGGCGGCCGCGTCGAGGTGCCAGTCGAGGCCCTGCTCGTCGATCGGCAGGCCGGTGTCGGCGTGCTGCTCGGTGAGGCTGTAGCGGCGGGGGTCGGTCGCCTCGAACTGCAGCGAGCAGCCGGTGATGGTGCCGACCCGGTACCCGCGGCTGACCGGCACCGACCAGCGCAGGCACCGGGCCCATACCAGCAGCGGGCCGCGCTCGTCGACGCACACGACGAGGGGTAACTCGTCGTCGAGCGACACCGCGCCCGCCTCGAAGGCGGCGACGACAGCGCCGATCCGGGACGCCGGCGCCCGGATCACGATGTCGTCGATCGAGATCGTGCGCGGCTGCGCCCACAGAGCACCGGGGTACGCGCCGTGGCCGGCCGGCCGGTTGGTGGTGCCCGAGTCCCACGCGGGGGAGTCCGACCACCCGCTCAACTTGCGCCACCGGTAGGGGGTGCCGGGGCCGAGCAGCAACTCGCCGAACTGGACATGCCCCGGCAGGGTGACGCGGTCGCCCGCGGTCACAGCCTCACCCCCTCACCTTGAGCTCCCACCCGAGCGCCGCCGCGAGCTGCTCGGGCGACTGGCCACCGGCGTTGAACTGCTCGATGTGCAGCAGCGGCCCGCCGCCGAGGTGTCCGGCGGGGGCCGACCCGTAGGCGGCCGGGAGCGGCGCGGCCACCGCGGGGAGCGGCGTGCGCGCGGCCGCGGTGAGCGCGGGGGTGTCCGGCACCTCGACGAGATCCCGCATGGCGGCGGCGAGCTCGGGCTGCGCGCCCTCGATCCCCGACACGATGCCGGCGGGAATCCAGCGGCCCACCTGCCGGGCCATCACGCGCGACGGCGAATGGATTCCCAGCGCCTTGGCGATCGGGCCCGGAATGAGATTCTTCGCCCAGCCCATCAGCGTGTCTCGGAGCCATCCGCCCATGGACTGGATGCCGGACCACAGGCCGCGCACGATGTCGCGGCCCTTGTCGACGAGCAGCGAGCCCAGATTTCCGAGCCCCTCGGCGATGCGGCCGGGCAGTGCCTTGACGTCCGAGACGAGTCCGGACGCCTTCTCGGCCACGCCGGAGCGGATCGAATCCCAGTGCCTTATCAGCAGCCCGACGAGAGTCCAGTTCAGGAAGAACTCGACGATGCGCCCGGGAATGCCGCGGACGAAATCCACGGTCGCATTCCAGCCCGTGACGGCGCCCGATTTTATGGAATCCCAATGCTTGATCAGGAGTCCGATCAACGTCCAGTTCAGGAACACGTCGACGAGCCAGCCGGCCGCCGACTTCACAAAGCCGACGATCCAGTTCCACGCGGCGGCCGTCGCGCTGCTGACGGTGTCCCAGTTGCCGATCACCAGGGCGACCAGGCCGACCACGGCGGCGATGATCCACCCGACGGGCCCGAGCGCGATCACCCACGCGGCCGCCATGCGGGCGGCCTGCAGCAGGCTCTGTGTGCCCATGAGCACCCACGCCCCGACCACCCGGGCGCCAGCCGCAACGGCGGCGACGCCCTGCGCCAGCCAACCCGCGATCATCTGCGCGTTGGTGACGAGGTAGGTGGCGCCGGTGGCCACCGCGGCAGCGCCTTGCGCCACCCAACCCGCCACCGTGGTAGCGGTGGTGACGGTGGCCTGCACCCCAAGCGCGATGAGCGTGGGCAGCAGGACGGCACCGATGACGCCGGCCGCGATGCTGAAGGCGAGGCTGTGCTCGCCCACGTACTTGCGGGCGGTGTCGTATTTCGTGCCGAGTGTGCCGACCCAGTCCGCGGCGGACATGAGGGCCGGCACGACCTTGGAGCCGAGTATGTCGACGGCGCCCTGCTGCAGGCCGCGGGTGAACTGCGTCCACCGGGTGGACGCGTTGTCCCGCATGGTGTCGCCCGCCTTGGCCGCGGCGCCGTCGACGGCGCCGAGACCGGCGACCGCGCTCGACGGGTCGAGCGAGAAAAGCGCTTTGGAAAGGTCTTCGGCCTGCGTGCCCAGCAGCGAGAAAGCGAGCTTGGATCGCTCGGACGGGTCCTTGACCTGTCGCAGCCGATCCATGATCTGATCAAGCGCGGCGTTCGCCTCCGGGCCGCCCTTGTTGAAGGCGGCGGCCATCTTGTCCGCGTTCAGGCCGATCGACTTAAGGCCGTCGGCTGCACTGCCGTCCTTGACGCGGATATTCAGTTCTTTGAAAGCGTCGGCGACGATATCGGCGTCGCGCGCTCCCGCTTCCAGGCCCTGATGGATAAGGCCCATGGCCTGTTTTCCATCAATGCCCAGATCCCGAAATTGCGTCGGGTATTCATTAAATATGTCGAGCAGATCCTCGGCCTTGTTTGCGCCGAGCTGGGTTCCCCTTACGAGAATGTCGAAAGCTTCGTCGGCGTCTTTAGCCATTCCCGTTTTGAGCATTTGCCCAACGGATTTGGCGACCGGCCCGACTTCCTCGCCGAGAATATCGGCGACCTGCTGCGCGCGGCCGCCGACCTGCTGCAGTTGCTCGGCGGTCGCATCGGCCGGTACGAGCCCCTGCTGCCACAGGTGCTGAAGCGCTTCGTTGGCGGCCTCGACGGACTCGGAGTAGCCGCCGGTGAACAGCTTCCCGGCGGCCTTGCCGAGCCGCTCGGACTGCTCCGGGGTGGCGCCGAGCCGCGCCGCGAGAAGGTCGGTCCCCTTGTCCTGCTCGACCGCCTCGGACAGTCCGGCCATCAGGGCGGCGCCGATCGCGCCGCCGATCAAGGCGCCCTTGACGGCCCCGAGCGCGCTGGTGATGCCGGAGCCGGCGCGCGCGGCGCCGCGCTCGGACTCCTCGGCGAGCTGCTCGCCGAGCTCGCGCCCGGCCGCCTGCCCGGCCCGGCCGGCCTCGTCCTCGATGACCCGCCCGGTACGGCGGATGCCTTGTTCGGTGCGACGCAGCCCAGCCTCGGCCGGGGCGTCGTCGACGGTGATGGTGGCGAGCAGCTCGCCGACGGTGAGCGCCAAATCGGCTCACCCCCTCGGCGGTCTACCCTCCGGCGGGCAGTCCGGTGATAGTCGCGATCTCCGCGGCCAACGAGACGGTGCGGGGGGTGCGCGCCCACAGCTCCCGGAAGCGGCTGTGTTCGTCGAGCCCGCCGAGCAGGACCACGAACCGCCGCTCGCTGAGCGCGGCGATCTCGGCGGCGGTGAGGTGGTAGGTCCGGGTGAGGTCCGCCTCGACGGCGGCCCAGTGCGTCAGGACCGCCGACCAGAGCCCGCCCGCCGCCGTCCCGGCTTCGCCCGGCGGGTTGCCCGGTTCGGCGCCGCCGGAGCCGGGGCTTTTCCCACAGCCGCGTTCTGCTGGTCGTAGAGCTCGGAGGCTCGCTGCATGGTGACGCTGCCGGGCCGGCGCACGGTCGCGGCCGCGTAGATGAGAACGATCCCGAGCTGCTTGTTGGTCATGCCCTGCTCCGCCCAGTGGTCGAGGGCATCCTCGCCCACCAGGGTCCGCAGCATCGCGCGCACGTCGTCCGGATCGTCGGACGCCTGCAGCCGCTCCATCTGCAGCGTGAACATCAACGGCAGGGCGTCGGGGAGCCGGTACGTCTGGCCGTACAGCTGAATCGTTTCTGCAGGCCCGTTGGCGGCCTGCTCGGCAAAGAACGCATCGAAGTCCGCGCACCCGTCGCCGGGCTGGTCCTGGTGGTCGAGGTCGAGCTCGTCGTCGGTCACGAGCCACCCCCGGCCGGCGGCGGGGTCACCGCGGCGGTCGACGGCTTGCCGCACCGGGTGATCGTCGCGGACCACGACGTCTTCTCCGTGGTCCCGCCGCCCTGCTCGCCCGGGCTGACCGTGGCATCCCACAGCACCCACGCGGTCTGGGATTTGTGCCGCCAGCGCACCGGGTTACGGGAGTCGGCGCCGAGACGCGACACCCAATCCTCGTCGACGTACGCCTGCCCCGGATCGCGCTTGCCGGCCTTGTCGGCGGCGTACTTGGACTCAAGGCTGATCGACGCGCCGCGCTGCATGACGTCCTGCTCGTAAAAGCCGTCCGAATCGAACGAGGTAGTGTCCTCGGTCTCTTCGTTCTCACCCGGCGAGTGCGAGAACGATGTCAGCAGGCCGATACGCAGCCATGTCTCGGTGCTGGCCTTCAGGTCCTGCACCTCGAACAGCCAGCCTCGGGCGTCGATCGGGCGCGGGGTTCCGGGAACCGCCATGGGGTCACCTCCTAGGTAGGTCGGGAAGTCGTCGCCTCGACGTCGAGGCGAAAGTTCGTGGTGTGCTCGTGCCGGCCGGCGGCGTCCACGCCGAGCGGGGCGGGGGTCTGCTGCGCGATGCACAGCACGAGCCAGAGCCCGCCCGGGAGTTCGACACCGGCGAGCCCGTGCAGCGCCCCGAAGATGGCTTCGGCGCGGGCGCGGGACACCCGGGGGTCGGCGGTGCCGCGGACGCGCACCTGCAGGCTTCTCTCGTCCCACGCGTTGAGCGGGTCGGGAGTGCCGGCGCCGTAGAGGGAGAGCTGCACCGCGCGGTCGGGCGCCGGGGGCAGCAGCTCAATGAACGTGTCGCCCTTGATCCCGTTGGGGTCGTAGGTGAGCAGACCGGCGGCCTGCAGGTAGCGGGCGAAGGAGTCGAGGACGTCAGCCACGAAGCGCCCGCCGGACCGCGGCCGCGATGATCTGCTCGACCGCCGCGGCTTCCTCGGTGGCCGGCCGTTCGAGGTACTTCGCCGTCCGGCCTTGGTCGTGGCGGGCGTTGAGATCTTCGTGCACGCGGGCCGCGTAGAGGGTGTCGTAGGAGACCGCGGCGGTGAGCTGCTGCTCGTCAACGCTGGCGACGCCGGAGCGGGCGAGGGTGCCCTCTTCGATCGGCACCACCTCGCGCGACTTCTGCAGCACGTGCTCGGCGGCGGCGAGCAGGCCGTGCGCGGCGCCGGCGCGCTCGGCCCGCAAGACAGCGTCACCGGTCCACTCGATCCGGGAGCGGGGACGGCTCATTCGCAGGTCACCTCCTTGTGGGCGGGCACGGGCAGGCCCGGCGCGTTGACGGTCGAGACAGTGATCGGGACGGTTGTGCGGCCGGTCGGCAGGGTGATCCGGGAGCCGGCGGGCACGTCGGTGTCGAGGTCGAGCACGACCTGCGCCGAGCTGACGACTTGGCGTCCGTCCGGGGCGCGCACGAGCTTCGTTGTCTCGGACACCAGCGCGGGCACGTCGTCGACCGGCGGGCCGTAGACGGGCCCGTACGCGGAATCCCCGACGTACGGCTCGATCACGATGCGGTGGCGCAGCAGCCACCGGGGGACGCGGGTCACCACGGGGCACCCACCCCGTGACCGGTGAGCTCGGCCCGCTGCAGAGCACGCAGTGCCCGCGGCGCCAGATCGAGCGCACCGGCCGGTGCCGAGCTGCTCGCCGAGAGACTGATCGATCCGGCGCTCACACTCGACCAGCGCGCGGCCGCGCCGGTCCCGTCCTCGCCCGCGGCGAGTTGGTACTCGACCTGAGCGCACGCGGCATCGGCCAGCGCTTGCGTGTGCGCGGGGTCGGTGGGGGCGCCGGTGGAGTCGACGGGGTAGCAGGCGGTGAGCAGTGCGGCGTCGACGTCCTCGGACGCGCGGGCGAGCAGCCGCTCGGCGTCCGCCGGCGCGGGCCGGCCCAGCCACGTGGCGAGCTGCGCGGGGGTGGCGTAGGTGAGCGCCACGATGCCGCCACCCCCGATCACTGGGGCGGCGCGGGCTGCGCCGTCCCCTCCTTGGCGCGGGCGCGCCCCTTGGCGGTGGCGGGCGGGGCCGGCGGGTCTTCGCCCGTCGGGCCCTGCTCGTCGGTGTCGTCGAGCTGCTCGATCTCGTAGCCGTACCGCAGGAAGTACAGCCGGGCCCCGACGTCGAGTTCGTCGACGGTGGCCCGGCCGGCGGTGAAGCGGACCCCGGCAACGGTGTCGTCATCCCCGAACGGGGAGGTGATCGCGTACATCACTGCACCTTGACGTTTCGCAGTACCGCCGCCGCCCGGGTCGCCTTGAGCACCACGGCCACCGGCCCGAGTTCCACCTCGCCCACCTTCACGGCGCCGGCCCGCTCGAAATCGGGCAGCCACTGGCGAACGAGCTTTCCGCTGGTGGTGGTCACGCCGTGGAATCCGTCGATCCCGAGGCGGACGGCGTAGATGTCGGACAGGCCGGTGATCTGCCCGCCGGGACCGGCGCCGTCGACGTCGCGCGACTCGATCGGGATTACGGGGTTGTTGCTGCCGGCCACCGCGCCCAGGTCGACGAACGGAATCCCGTTGTAGGACTCGACGGCCTGCCCGAACGCGTTCTCCGTGCGGCTGTAGTAGCCGGCACGGCGGGCGAGCGAGCGCACCCGCGCGATGGTCTTCTTGTTGCCCAGCAGCGCCGACGGCACTCCGTCGAGCAGCCCGAGGAACTCGTCGAGGACGTCGAGCGCACCGTGCACCTTGGCGGCGTCGGCGCCCAGGGTGGTGCCGGTCCAGTCGAGGGACGCGCCGGCGCCCATCTCGGTCACGGAGCCGGCGAGCGCCTTGTCGAGGCCGTCGAACCCCTGCTCTGCGCCCGGCGTGTTGACCCGCTTCCCGGTGATCACCTGCTCGGAGAAGAAGGCGTTCGCTGCCTTGATGGTCTGCAGCATCTGAAAGTTGACTTCCGCACTGGCGGCCGGGCCGAGCTCGGCGATCGTGCGGTCGATCTCGAACGCGCCGCCGAGCGGGGACAGGTCGACGCTGTACCGCTGGCGCTTGGCCTGGCCCTTGGCGTACTCGGTGTTCAGCGGGCGGAAGGCTGCGCCGCGCTCGGCGACGAGCCGGGTGTAGCCGTAGGACAGGGTCGCGCCGCCGCCGGCGGGGTTGACGGCAGGGTCCCAGATCATGTTGTCGAGCAGCCAACTCGACTTGGCGAACTCGTCGATCACCTGCAGGTCGACGGCATCCTGCGTGTTGAGCTTGGCGTCAGCCAGCGTGATAGCCACGGGGCGGCCTCCTTACTTGGCGAGCCGCGCCGAGATCGCTTCGAGCAGCGACGCGGGTTCGGTACGGGTGGTGGGGGCGCCGCGGAACTCGCCGCCGGAGCGGGCCGGCGGTGCGCCGGCGGCGCGGTAGAGCTCGGGATCGGCCTCGACCGCCGCAGTGATCGCGGCCGTGAGCGCCTCGCCGAACGTCGCGTCGGACGGGTCGAGGCCAGCGACCGCGGCCGCGAAACTGCGGGAGTTGAGCAGCCGGTCGGGGCGGGCACCGGCGGCCTCGGCGGCCTGGTGGGCGGCGAGCTCGACCCGCGCGGTACGCAGCTGCGCGCCGAGCTCGGCGAGCTGCCGGTCGCGGTCCGCGACGGCGGCGGCAAGCTGCGCCGGGTCGGACTCCGCGCCGGTGCCGGCGTCCGGGTTGATGGCCTTGTTGATCGCGTCGAGGGCGGCCTGCAGCTGGTCGCGCTGCGCGGCCGCCTCGGTCGCCTGCTGCTGCGCTTCGGCGAGCTGCTCAGCGGTCGGCCCGGCCGGGGCGGGCGGCGCGGCGGGCGGCGCGACCGGGGCCGGGGCCGGTGCGCCGGTGGGCTCGATCGAGCCCGGGGCGGGCGGCGTGGTCGGCTCGCCGGCGGGCGTGCCGGTGGGGCCGGTGTCGCCGGAGCCTCCGAGCACGGGCCAGATCGGGCGGCCGTCGCGGCGCAGTCCGAGGGCCTGCAGCCCGGTGCGGGGGTGGTACGGAAGTGCGCTGGTGGTCAAGGTGGGTGGTCCCTCCGGGCCGGGGTGGAAAAGGAAATGGCCCGTGCCCCGGGGCGGGGTACGGGCCTTGGCGGGGCGGGGTGCCGCGCTACGGCGGCGCGGTGAGCGGGCGGGCGGCGGCATAGCCGCGGACCCATGCGGAGCGCAGCAGGCTGTCGCGCGGGTGGGGGCAGGCGGTGATCGGCTGTCCGCCGCGGGCCGCATCGCGGCCGGCGGCGACGGCGCGCACGATGTCGGCGCGGAACCCCAACGCCTCACCCCCTAAAACCTGTTGGAGACGTCCGAACTGGTCTTGCGGGCGGTGTCGGCGGCGGCCGAGCGCACGCCGGTGAGCTGCTCGGTGTACTCGGCGAGCGTGGTGCGGGGGGACACCTCAGCCCAGTAGCGGCGAAGCTCCTCGGACGCCCGGGCGTAGGCGACGTGCGCCGGACCGCTGAACAGCGACAGGGGGTCGACACCGTCGAGCTCGGCGCGCTTGGTCAGCAGCACGCCGCGGCACCACTCCTCGGCGTCGAGCCACTGCGCATAGACGTACTCGTCGTACATCTGCCGGACCTGTTTGGCGGTGAACGCGCCCTTCCGTCCGGCCTCGGCCCACTCCCGTTCGGCGAGCCACCGCTCGGCGGCGGGTAGCCGGTCCCAGGGATGTTCGTCGGGCGCCTGGTCGACCCACGACCAGTCGTCCATCCGGGAGCCCGGGCGCAGCGCGCCGTCGAGGGCGGCCCGGTCGGCGAGCTGCGCCTCGATGCCGCGGTCGGCGGCGGCCGGCGGCGGCGGGTCGAGCGGGTAGCGGCGGTCGAACTCGGCGGCGATGCGCTCGGCCCCGGCGGGGTTGGTGTAGCGCAGCGCCCACCCGAGACGGTCGTCGGCCACCTTCGAGAGGTCCGCGAGCAGCCGGCCGCCGGGGAACAGCTCGGCGAGCAGCTGCCGGCGGTCGGCCTCGGCGGCCAGGGCGGCGAGCTCGTCGCCAGTGGCGTGCCGGGCGCGCTCGGCGAGCTGCCGCTCGGACATGCCGATCAGGTCCCGGCGGGCACCGGGCAGGGCGGCGTCGATGTCGCGGCGGTCGAGCTCGGCCGCCACCCGCAGCACGTCGGCGTCGCCGAGCATGGGCAGGGTCCGGGCGAGCTCGTCGTCGCTGAACTCGACCAGGTGCTCGGCCAGCCGGCCGCCGGGCCGCACGCGGTCGAGCAGGGCCTGCTCGTCGCGGCGGTTCGCTTCTGCCTCGACCTTGGCGCGGTCGCGCTCGTCGAGGCTGCCGTGCCGCAGGGCGGCGCCGAGCTGCTCGTCGCTCATCTCGGCGGGCGTCCGGTGGTCGCCGGCGCGCACCCGGGCGGCCTCGACTGCATCCGGGTTGAGCGGCTGGCGTGGTTCGGGGAGGTTCCCCGCCCCCGGCTGCTCCCGGTAGCGGAGTCGCTTCAAGTCGGGGTGGGCGGTGAGGTGGTCGCGCATCCGGCCCTGCCAGTCGCGCACCCGCTGCTCGGCAACCTGCCGGGCCTCGGGCGTCGCGGCCGCCGCGGCACGGCGCTTGTACTTGCGGATCTGGCGCTCGATGGCGCGTTGCCTCTGGCCTGCCTCGTACCCGGTGCCGTCGGACGGCTCTGGCGGCTCCGCGGTGGTGACACCCGGAGTGAAGGCGGAGAGGCTGTGTCGGCAGTTGGGGTGTTGGAGTCCGGCGCGGCGGGCCTGCTCGACGCTGCCGGCCACCCGCACGCGGACGGTGCGGCCGTCGTCGACGGTGTGCTCGACCTCGACCTCGCGCGGCCCGTCCGGGCCGTCGAGAGAGAGAATCCGGCCTTCCCACTTGCGGCAGAGCGGGCACTCGCGCGGTGCGGTGGACACCTTGACGAGGTCGACGCCGGCGGCGCGTAGCCGGTCGGCCTGGCCCTCGACGGCTGCCCTGCCGACGGCGGTTCGCACGGCCATCTCGGCATAGCTGGTCATCTGCCAGGGCCGGCCCGACTTGTCGACGAAGGATCGGAGCCCGCGGTCGGCGAACCGTTCCATGGCCCGGGCGGTGGCCTGCCGGCGGGTGTTGATGCCGAGAAGTGGAGTTGCGGCCACTTCGGAGACGACCTGTCGGTATCCGTCCTCGACGCCGCGCAGAATGCCGCGGTGGGTGGCGGTGACGAGCTCGATGGTCTCCATGGCGAGACGGTCGACGGCGCGGCCGGCCGGCGTCGACTCCGCGATGCGCGCGGCGTCGACGTCGGCCAGGGCGCCGAGCTCGGTTAGGCCGGTCCGGGCGCCGCGGGTGAACGCCTCGGCGACGACGTCGTGCACTTCGGTGGTCATGGCGGTGGCGAGCGCGTCGACGACGCCCTGCGCCGCGCGGCGCAGGGGCTGCACGTCGGCGAGCTTGGCGGTGGCCCAGCCGGGGGCTTCGAGGCCGTCGGCGATCTGCCGGGCGACGATGCCGAGCAGGCGCTGCTCGGCGTCCTCGTACAGGGCCCGCACGCGGTCGGCGAGATCTTCGGCCATCCACGGGGAGACCGGCACAGCGCACCCCCCACCGACCGAAGGTGTTGTCAGCGCGGACCGATACCGTCGGCCCATGACGAATGCGCCCGCCGAGTTCAAGCTCGGACAGATTGGTACCCGCCCTGAAATTTGCGCCGTCTACGGGGGAAGCCGCCACAGCGGCGGGATTGTGCCGTCCCGGAAGCCCAAGAACGTGACGCTGTTTTCCGATCACGAGGTCGGCCAGCAGTTCGGGTACCACGACGGTTGGCTCGCCGAAGAGGACGAGATCGGCCCCGTCTTCGAGTACACCGGAGCAGGAAAGAAGGGCGACCAGACGTTCGGCGGTGACTACGGCAAGGGCAACTCCGCCGTACTCCATCACGCCCGGGACGGGCGCACGCTTCGCCTGTTCGTCGCAGTCGGAACCGTGGAGGGTACCGACACCAAGCTGCACCGCTACGTCGGTGCGTTCGAGCTCGACAAGCGCACGCCGTACGTTGTCCGCGAAGCCCTCGACGAAGACGGCCTGAAGCGTCGGGTGATCGTCTTCCGACTCCGTCCGGTGGGCACGGTCCAGCACGAGCCGGAGGACGAGATCCCCCCGGCGGAGACCACTCTTGCCCGCCTGGTACCGGCCAACACGACCGAGAGCAAGCTCGTCGAACCGGAGAAGAACACCAAGAAGGAGAGCAAGCGGGCCGCCGTCCCGGAGACGGTCGCCAAGCGGCGTGAGGGTGAGCTCAGCGACGCATTCGAGGCCCACCTCACGGCACTTGGCCACGAGGTCCGCCGCTTCCAGATCAGGATCAAGGGCAAGACAGGAACTCTGCTGTCCGACCTGTACGACGTCACGGATCATGTGCTGTACGAGGTGAAGGGCACGCACCGCCGGGAGGCGGTCCGCATGGCGCTGGGGCAGCTGCTCGACTACAGCCGCTACACCCGCACCGACGACCACCCGGAACCGCCGCGCCGCGCCGCCGTCCTTCCGGCGCTTCCCGACGAGGACCTGCGGGAACTCCTCGCCGAGCACGAGATCGTCGTCGTACACCCCTCGGATGACACCTTCCTCGGAGTGCCGTCCTCGCTCAACTGACGAAGTCGGGCACCGGGTCGGGCACAGCCTGCCCGGTCTCGACACGGATCCGAGCCACCTCGGCGGCGACCGCATCGGCATCCCACTCCGGATTGACCATGCGGACCTTGGTCTCCGTGCTGACGGCCTGTGCCTGGCCGAGCAAGGAGAGCGTCTGCGCCTGCGTCTGGGCGTCCGGGGCGACCGCCGCCCCGAATGCCACGACCGGCCGCTCCGGGGTGAGCCTGGACCAACCGAGCGCCCGGTCGAGCTGCAGCATGGCCTCGACGATGTCGGCCACGGCCGGGGACGCGTAGCTGATCTTCGCCCTGCGGGTCACCATGCTGTCGTGCCCGCGGGCCAGAGTCTCCGTCGCGGTGACCGGCGGGCCGCCGTCGAGCCCGAACGTGGACGGGGAGTAGCCGGCGGCCTCGACAATCTGCCGAACGAGCGCGTCGGACGACGCCTTGTGCTCCGCAACCCGGATCGCGAACTGCGACATCGTGATGCCGGCGCCCGTGTCGGTCGGCGGGATGTCCAGCGTCGACCAAATCTCCTGGTCGTCGTCGAAGCTGGCGCCGTGGCCAGGGCCGCGGTTGCGCAGGTAGCCGGCAGGGACGATGAGGCGTGCGCGGGCGAGCCGGATGTCGCGCATCCAGCTCGACCACACCTCGTCGAGCGCGTCGCACATGTCGCGCGCCGGGCCCTGCAGGTCCGAGCGGCCGAGCGGGCTCCCGCGGTGGGAGCGGTTGGGGCCGATGTTGGGCCAATAGGCCGCGGTGAGAGCGGGGATGCCGGTCTCGATCGCGCCGGACGGGCCGAGACTGTCGACGACCGCGGCCGTGGTCGGGTGCTCCGTGAGGGGCACCTGCCGGCCGATGTTGTCGGCGGTGCCCTCGTAGAGGGCGTGCTCGATCCGACCCCGCTCGTGCCGCTCCAAGCGGCGCAGCACCGTCGAGCCGCGCCGCTCCAGCTCCTCCCAGCAGGTCAGGGCGACCAGGTGCCCGTATCGGGCCTCGGGCAGAGCGGCGTCATGATGCACGGTGGTGAGCAGCGGCCGGGGGCCGATCTCGGCATCCCACGCGGCCACCAGGTACACCCCGCCGAGCGCGGCGGACACCTCCGCCGCCTCCAGCAGGGTCCGCTCGGCGCGCGGGCCGAGCAACTCGTCGAGGCGGGCCTGCAAGGCGCTGTTCTGAACGGTCACCCGCGGGGGCTCACCCATCAACAGACCGGCGGAGCGGCGGGCGACGTCGGCCGGCATCGGGATGTGCAGGCGCGACTCGCGCCGGTCGGGGGTGGACGCGCGGTCTCGCCCCCACAGCCGACGCCGGCCGTCGCGCCGCCGGGCCTGCCCCTGGTAGACCGCGGCGAGCCTCTTCGGGTCGCCGGAGTACCACGCATCATCGACCGCGATCTCGGCGAGCTCGGGCGCCCACCGGCGCGGCGGCCAAACGGAGTTGGCTTCAGGAAGCGGCATCGGTCACCTCCTCCGGAAGCAGATCGGGGACCAGGTGACGCCACTCGGCGGCGGTCGAATGCACGACGTACCGCAGCGCATCGCACGAGTGATCGTTGATCTTGAGCGGGCGATCTTCGCCGGCGACCGTCGCGGCCGGATCCCAGACGTAGCCGGGCAGTTCGGAGAGCAGGCCCTCGCACGAGCGGTGTACGAGCAGCAGGTCGGCCGAGAACGCGGTCGACGTCGAGCGGATGCCGTCGAGTACCTCGTTCCGCGCGCGGGCGGTCCCTTGGTGCCCGTCCTCCCAGAGCTGCGCGAGGAAGCTCGCGGCGGAGGGGTCGAGGAACGTCCACTCGGGGTCGACGCCGAGCCCGGCCAGCCAGCCGCGCAGGGCCGCGCTGTACTGGGCATCGGTCATCTGCCGGCGGCGGGCGCGGGAGTCGTAGCGCCACTCCGCGCACGCGTACAGCCGGCCGTCTTCGCCGAGCCCCAGCAGGATCGCGGCGAAAGGGTTCGTGGTGCCGTAGTCGACCCCGGCCCAGTGCCGGACCATGGGCGGCAGCTCGTCGACGACGTGCCGCTGCTCGTCCCAGCAGTCATAGATCGAGCCCTCGGCGATCACCCACGCGCCGTCGATCATGCGCCGGCGCCACAGCCCGACGTACTCGGCGTTCAGCGAGCGGACGTAGGCCGGAGACAAGCTCGGGTTGTCGTGCAACCCGAAGTGCCAAGCGCGCAAGTCCAGTTGGCTGGCGCGGTCGAGGTACCCGGTCCGCAGCCAGTGCCGCGGCGAGTCCGGGTTGGTGGTGGCCAGCACGCGCGCGCCGTCGACGGACAGGCGGGCGAGCAACTGCACCCAAAAAGCCTCGGGCAGCAGAGTTGCCTCGTCGACGTACGCGAGGTACGCCGTCAGGCCGCGCAGGCGGCCCTCGGCCCGGGCGTCCGACGCGCCGATCAGGTGGACCGTACGGCCCAGGACGACGGCGGTGGTGGCGCCGCGGGTGTGCCGCACCTGCCCGGCGGCGACCGGCCCGAACAGCGCCGGATCGGCCAGCGGCTCCAGCACGTTGCGCTCGATCGTCTGCATGCTGCGGCCACAGATGATGATCAACCCGGACGGTGGAGCTTCCGCGATGGCCAGCAAGAACGCCAGCAGCGAGGCGACGGTCTTCCCGGAGCGCACCGCGCCGTGCCACACGTTGATGCGGGCGGTCGCGCGGGCGACCGACCGCAGTTGCTTGCGGGAGAGAGGGAGATCGGTGGCGGGGGCGGGCACGGCTCACCCCCCGTCGGCGGCCGCCTCGTCCTCGTCGGCGAAGGCAGCCCGCAAGCCCTTCGCCAAGTCGGTAAGCATGCTGCGCACCTCGTGCCCGGACGTGCCGGCATCGATCTCCGCCAGCCGCGCCGCGCTGGTCAGATAGCCGCCGATGGCCTGTGAGTGGTGGCGCTCGTCCTGCGCCGGCGGGTCGTCGCTGACCAGCTCGACCGTGTCGCCGGTCGGCAGCAGCTCGACGCGCACGTACTCGTCGGCTTCGACGCGGTCGAGGTTCGATGCCGCCCTGCGGTACAGCCGGGCCGTCAGGTCCCGGCGCAGGGCGGCTAGGTCTTCCTGCCGGGCCGCGGTCGCCGGTGCCACCCGGGCGCCCCCGCTGAACGCGAGCCCCTCGTCGGCTGCGATCTTCGAGACGGTCGAGCTGCTGCGCCCGATTCGGGCGGCGATCGCGTTCCGGGACAGGCCGTCGGCGTGCAGGCGGCGCACCTGCTCGCGGTCCTTGTCGCGGATCGGTTCCCTCACTTGCCACCCCCTTCCCAGCCCGGCTAGCAGGGCATTTACAAATCGGATTCCAGAATCGGGCATCCGATTCCGATATAAACGACTTGCAATTCGGATGCTGTTTTTGCGGGGTCGGGCTGCTGGAACGGATCGATGGCGGCCGGAAGCCTGGGCTTGTTGTACGGCCGGGTAGAAACCCTAAACTGAGTTGAGGGTTAAGGTTTTAGGGCCTTTTGATCTTGGATTCTATGTTGCAACATTAGAGTCGGGATGCCCTCGAAGGCGTGTTTCGTCAGCTGCCTTTGAAGCGGCGGGGGCGGCCATTTTGCCAGCCCAGTGCACCTAATCCGGCATGCCAGAATTGGGTTCGGAGCGGCGCCGCCCCGTACTCGGCCGAGGCTGACGAAGGGTGCTCTGTGGAAGAGGTTGAACAGCGACGGCTTGACGTGCCGTCGGGAGGTGGATGGACGCCATCCGACGTGATCGAGCTGGCACGCTCGGCCATGTCAGCAGGTGTGATGGTTGTGATCCTCCTGGTGCATCCGCAGCTCGACTCGGCCGCCATGACCTTGCTCGGCACGGGGTTCGCCGCGATCGCGGTTCCGGTCCGGCGGGCCGGCCGTCGGTAGGAACGGCTGCGGCCCGCCACCGGGGGAGGGTAGCGGGCCGCGGGCCTGAGGCGCTTCCGGGCACGCCGGAAGCGCCTCCAACTCTAGGTCACGAACAGATAACGACGCAAGGAGTTAGGTCCGGGGACGCTCCACAACCGCGACGGCGTCCTCGTCCCGCCCGGGGCGCTCGATCCAGATCAGGACCCGCGCGGCTCCTCTCGGGGGTACGGGGCCAGTAGATCCCGCAGCAGTGCCGCGAGGTCTTCCTGTCGGGCTGCAGTGGCTGGCGCCACCCGGGCACCTCCGGTGAACGTCAACTTTTTATCCCTGGCGATCTTCGGCACGGTCGAGCTGTTGCGCCCGATCCGGGCCGCAGCCGCGTTGCAGGACAGGCTGTCGGCGTGCAAGCGGCGAACTTCCGCCCGGTCTTGCTCGCCGATCAACTCGCGCACGGTCGCCGCCTCTCTGGGAGTCCGACCCGCCGTGTCGGTGGTTGAGCCGGACATCTATAACAGGCGCGGGGGCGCCTTAGCCTCCGAAAACAGCTTTCAGAGCGCAGGTTGTTTATGGGCTGTCGCGAGTTTTATCGATTTTTCCTTTGAATCTAAAATCGTCACCGACCGCCCCGTGGGCAGTTCAAAGGGTGACGAGTGAAAAGATCTTGGAATCAGCGAATGCACCTAAACGGCGTACTTCAGGACCCTCCGAGACCCTGTCAGACTTGATGCCGGAGCGGCGCCGCCCCGCATCAGGCCTCAATGGCTCATGAGAGGGGTTGCTCTGTGGGAAGTGTGGTGAACGGCCCGGCGGACGACGGGCCCGGCGGTGAAGGTGTGCCGCGGTGGGTTGTCGAGTTGGCGCCCACGGTCGCGGTGGCAGCCGTGATGGTGGTCATCGTGCTGGCTCAGCCGTTGGATGCGGCGTCGGGTGCACTGCTTGGTACCGGCTTCTCGGTGCTGGGGGCGCGCGGTCGCGGCCGGCGAGGGTAGGAACGACTGCGGCCCGCCACCGGGGGAGGGTGGCGGGCCGCAGGTCTCGGAACCACGTCCGGCCATGCCGGATTCGGCCTAGACCCTAGGTCATGACGCATGCTTGTTCGGGATAAGTCCTGACTCCCACCCGCGGGTGAAGGCACCAAGGTAGCCGAGGGCGGCCGCGATGCCGCCGTCCACGCCCTTGGGGGCTGCGAGCACGGCTTCGATCAGCCTGCCGGTCATCGAGTCGGTGCGGTACAAGCAGACCAGCTGGCCTCCGTCGTTGGGGAGCTGTTCCGGGAAGTGGCGAACATGAGGAATTGCTTCCAAGCGTTGGGTTACGTTGAGCACCACTCGACGCATGGCCCTCTGGTGGCCAGCCAGGCGAACGAGGGTGGACATGCGCACAAGGCACAGGCCCGGAGTGTCGCCGAACACCGAGGACGCCGCAGCGTGCTTACCGGTGTCGATCAGCTCGGTGATGCTGTCGCGAAACGCGCTGTCAGCCATAGGGGTTGTGGTCATCCGCCGAGTGTGGCGCAGTGCGGCGGCGCGGCGCTGGCAGTTTGACCGATCGCTCCCGCCGTCGTAGGTGGCGCACTGACTACTCGATCCAGGCGTAGCGGGCCAGGGTGACAGCCCGGGCCCGACGGCGGTGGTGTGCCCTAAGGTCACGTGGCCTGGTTGCTGGTCGTCCGGTCGAGGGCGGCGAGCAGTTCGACGAGCTTCGATCCCTCGTTGGCTCTTCCGAAGCGCCGCGGCGCCCAGTCGGGCTACGTCATGATCGCTACATGGAAGTTGCCAAGCTGGTCCTTGAGTATGTGCAGGCGTTGGTATGGCCCCTGTTCGTGCTGATCTTGATGATCTTCTTCCGGAGCGAGTTCAAGGGGCTCCTGCACAGGCTGAGATCCGCCAAGGGCGCCGGCTTGGAAGCCGAGTTCGGGGACGAGTTCGAGCATGCGGAGGCGGTGAGCCGAGATGCTGTTGAGGAGGAGGCCGCGGCCCTCGCGGAAGCAACAGACGGTTCGCTGGGAGAATCGCCAGGTGAGCCGGGGCCGCGACCCGTCCCGCGTCCCGCTAACCCGGAGCTCGGCGCCGCCGATGCGTATCGCCAGTATCTGGACTATGTAGGGGCCGGTCGACCGGCCGAACCGAGCACGATCGAGGGGGCTCTATTTGACATGGCGCTGCGGGCGAATCCGACGGCGCCGCAGAGGATCAGTCGCAACCTGGGGCCTCTGGTTCGCGAACACCCGGAAGCGGCCATCCTGAGCGGATGGCGGGATGTTGAGATGGCGATCAACCGAGTGTTCGACAGCGTCAAGAGGCACGGTGAAGCGGTGCCACCCAGTCGTGAGGCGCGTCGTTTTCTCTCGGTTCGACACAAGGTCGATGAGCTAAGGGAGATCGGCCTCGGCGTCAACTCGGCAGAGTCGATCCACGAACTGGCGAAGCTAAGGGGCCTGGTCGCTCATGGCGGCTCTCCAAGCATTGTCGATGCGTCCGACTACCTCGCTGCATGCGACAACGCAGTCTGGGCGCTGAAGCTGTTCGCGGCCAGCCACGGGGTTCACATCCGCGCCGATTCCAACCCTGAGAACTGATCAAGGCCCGGACCGCTTCACGGTCCGGGCCCCGGTCTATCCCGCGCAGGATGAGGCTGGCCGGTCGAGGGCGGCGAGCAGCTCGACGAGCTCGGCCCCGCCCCACGACCGGCGGCTGCGGCGGTCGAGGGCGGCGGGGGCCGGGCAGGCCGGGCCGGTCGCGCACGTCACGGTCGGGGCGGTCTGCGGGTCGGTGCGCAGGGTGAGCTCGCCGGCGCACCACGGGCAGGGCCGGCCCTCGATCACGGTCTCGCGTCGGTCGAGGCCGAGCGCGCCGAGTACGAGCCGCTCGGCCTGGCCGGCGACGCGAACCGCCTCGTGTGCGAGGTGCTCGGGCAGCAAGCCGAACAGGGCCGGCGCCCAGGTGGGCGCGCCAGCGCGTTGCTCGGGTTCGGTGTCCTCGTTAAGCAGCCGGCCCTCGACGTACAGCGCGGCCCAGTGCAGGCCGTGCCGACGGCTCCCGGGGTCGTTCGGGCTCGCGAAGTGCCACCGGCGGGGATCGCTGGCGTCCGCTTCGTCGGGGGCCCACACGACCGGCCGGCCGGGGGTGGAGACGGGCCGGCACTCGATCGGCCGCTGCACCGCGGCGGCGAGGATGTCGGCGGTCTCGAACATGCGCCGCTCGACGCGCATCGCGGCGTCGAGGGCGGACAGGTTGGCGGGGGCGGGGTGCTGGCGCAGGGTGAGCGGCACGCGGTCGTCGACGAGCAGCTCGGCGTCGTCGGCGGCCTGCCTGGCAAGGTGGCTGGACAGCTGGGCGGGCGGCCACGCGGGGGCCGGTGCGGTCTCGATCGCGACGAGCAGCGCCCCCCAGTGTGCGCGCACGGTGCGCAGCTGCTCGACCGCGTGACGGATGCGGGTGGACGGGTACACGGTGCTCTCCCAATCAGGCTGTGCAGGTGGCGAGTTGGTGGGTCCGGGCGCCCCTCTGCGGTGGAACGGGGGCACCCGGACCGGTCTAGGAAGCCGGCCGATCGGCCGGCAGCGGGGTGGAGTTGGCGGTGTTCACCGCGACGTCCACCTGCAGGCCGGCCGCGGCGAGCTCGACGGCGGTGCGGCCGCGGGCCAGTGCCCACCCGTCGAGCAACTCGGCGGCGAGCAACTCCTCGTAGGCGGCCTGCTCGACGACGGCCGGCTGCGCCACGGCTTCGAGGCGCTCCCGCAGCAGGGCGAGCTCGGCCTCGACGAGCCGGCCGCGCTGCGCCCGGGCCAGTGCCCGGCGCAGGGCCCGCAGCCGCTGATAGGCCGTGCGGCGCAGCCGGCTGTGAAGCCTGCTCCACTCGGCGCACCACTCCCGGTAGCGGGCGAGCTCGCCGATCCCCTCGCGTAGCAGCTCGGCCTCACCGGGCAACAGGGCGCCGCGCTGGGCGCGCTCGACCAGGTGCAGCAGCAGCTCGACGTCCGCCCGGCCGGCGGCGGCCGCGCTCACGGGATGTCCCGCGGGTCGAGGACGTAGGCGACGACGAGCAGCCCCTCGACGGGGTCGACGGACACCTCGGCGCGCACCGTGTCGAGCAACTCGGCGGCCACGGGCAGGGACACGGGGAAGGGCGCCGCGTGAACGGCGCGGGTCTCGTGTACGAGGTAGCGGGAGGGTAGGGCAGGCACTGTGTGTGACCTTTCGGAAGGGGCGGTGCGGACACCCGCGCGCATGGGGGGTACATCGACCGGTCGCGACGGGAGAATCATCGAATTCCCTTACCACGTGCGACAGTTCTGGCCCGCGGGTGGCCGCCGTTGCGGGGGATCGGAGGCTGCACCATGACGGCCTCGACGGCGGCGAGTTCGACGGCCCGCTGCTCCTCGCGGCGCTGCTCGGCGAGCAGCTCGGCCTCGGTCCGGCGGGCGGCGAGCTCGGCCTCGCGCTGCGCCTGCAGCAGGGCCGGGCCGTCGAGCCGGTCGACGACGCGCCACCGGCCGTACCTGAGGGACTCCTCGCAGAGCACGACGGCGCCGGTGGTGGCGAACTTGCTCGCCACCCGTCGGAACTGGCGGCGGTCGGACGACTCGAACAGGGCCGGCCGCTGCTCGCGGGCCGGCCACGTGGCGGTGAGCCGGTAGGTGGCGGTGGGGATCGGGTGGCGGGCTCCCCGACGGTGGCGGGACTTCATGCGGCACTCTCCTGTCGGCCAGCCGCGGCGGCGGCCTTGTCGGTGCGGGTTGGGTGGACGGTCCGGCGCCGGGCCCAGGTGCCGGCCTGCGCGCCGGGCGCGAGGGTGCGCCGCCGGCACGGCTCACCGGCCGGTGCGCGGCACCAGTCGCAGGAGACGGCCAGCGCATCCGGGCGCCCGGCGGCGGCCGCGGCCTCCCGCGCCGCCCGCACCGGCCGGTAGGCGGCGAGCTGCTCCGCGGCGGCCGCCGGCAGCGCCCGCCCGGCGCCGATCCGGGCGGCCACCGACGCGGCCGGCCCGCCGGTCAACTGCCGGGAGCAGTTCGGCGCGGCCTGCCCGGAGGCAACCGCCGCCCGCTGCGCCCGGATCGCCTCCCGGTAGGCGCGGTCGTCGTCGGGGTCGACCTGCGGGCGCGGGTCGGTGTGCCGGGCGAGCAGGGCCCGGCGGTGCGCGGCCCACGGCCGGGCCACGTCCGCCGCGATGATCGGCCACGGCGACGACGCGATGTGACGGCGCACCACCGCCGCGGCGTCCCACCCCTGGACCGTGACGGCCGGAACGTCCTGCAGCAGTTCGCACCACCGTCGAAGCTGCGCCGCGGCTTCCTCGGCGTCGGCGTTGGCGTTGCGGGGGTCGAGTTCGCCGGCGTAGGCGAGCAGCGCGGCCACCTCGGCGGGGTTCATCGGGCACCCCCGCGGGCCTGCAGGTCGTCGAGCGCGGCCTGCAACAGCTCGGCGTTCCGGTTGGCCGGCGGTGAGGGGTGGGAGGCGCCCCCGGGCACGGCCCGCAGCGACGGGCGGCCCGTCGGGCGCTCCCGGCCGATCCACTGCTGCCAGTCGGCGCGCCACTGGGCGGGGGTACGGGCGGGCGCAGTCGCCCTGTGCCGCGCCCATTTCACGGTGGCGTGGTCGAGGCCGTCGGGCCCGAGGCGCTGCAGGTGCCCGGCGACAGCGGCCCATCCGAGCAGCTCGTCGTCGGGCTGCCAGTCGGCAGGCAGAGCAATCGCAGCAGGCCCACCCACAGGCGCAGAGCCCGCGCGCCCGCGCGCGCTCCTCTGGTTCCCTCCCGTTCCACTCTCGTTCTTCTGGTTCTGGGGGGCAGAATCTTCACCCCCCGCCCCGCAGGAACTGCACCCCTGCCCCGAAGAATCTGCACCCCCGGGGGTGCAGTTCTCGCACCCCCCATCGGCGGGGGCGGAAGAATCTTCCTCCCCCTCGACGGCGGCGCCGGGGGTCCATCCGACCGCCTTCGGGAGGCGGTAGACGCGGGCACCGTAGGGGCCGCGCCGGCCCTCGACGAGCTGCAGCTCGCCGAGTCGGATCGCAGTCTTGATCGCGTCGCTCACCGCGCGCTCGCTCGCGTTGGCGCGCAACGACAAGGCGCGCGCCGAACCGAACGCGACGCAGGACTCTCCGGCGCGCTCGGCCAGGGCGAGCAGGACCAGCCGGGCTGTGCCGCGGGTGTCCGAGCACTCCCACACCCACTCACGGGCAAGATGGCTCAACGGGGTTTCCTCCCTTGGGTGTTGGGCGTAGACGGGGGATCGGGGCGGCCGGCGACGGCGGCCGGGGAATGGGCGGCGCACCGCGGCCCGCACGGGTAGGGGCGAGCCGGTCGACCGCACGGGCCCGGGCCGGCACCGCAGAACGGACTCACGAGCCGTCGGCGCCGAGCGCGTCGAGCTGCCCGGGCACCGGGGTGACGACGTCCTCAACCACCGGACGGCGCCGCGGCCGCCGGCGCACCGGCGGCGGGGTGGTCGGGTACGGCTGCGCGCTGCCGTCGAGGGCGAGCTGCACCGGCCGCTCGATCCGGCCCTCGACGACCGACCGCCGGCCGCTCACGAGCCGTCCCTCGACGGCCCAGCGGCGGCCTGCCGACCGATGCGCGCGATCAGATCGAGGTACCACCGCGGCTCACCCGCCGCCCGCGCCGCGCGCCAGAGCCCGCGGACCTGTTCGACGTCCGGCGCGCCGCTGGCAGCGGCCAGCCAGCACCGCCGAATCATTGCCCGTACTCCAGTTCGATTAGGTGTCGACCGGCGACCGTGCGCTCGGCGAGCTGCTGCAACTGCCGGCCGAGCTCGGCCGCCGCCCGGTAGGACAGATCGGCAGCGAGAAGGCCGTCACGCGGAAGCTCGTCGACGAGCGCGGCCCGGCGGCGCCGCAGCACCCCAGTTCGGCGCCGCCGGTGGGCCCAGCGCAGCAGCGCGCCGCGCACCCCCGCCCGGGCCCGAGCGCGGGAGGCATCCAACGCGGCCACCGACCAGTCGAGGGCGACGTCGTCGGCGCGCGGGTCGGTCTTCCGCGCGCGGTGGTGGTCCGCGGCCGCGGCGAGCTCGCGCAGCCGCTCGCCGACGAGCAGCTCGTCGGCCACGAAGGCGAGCGCGACCAGGTCGAGCAGGCGCTCGGCCCCGTCCGTGAGGTCGAGGCGGACGGTGTAGCCGTCAGGGTGAAGCTCGGCCCGGATCACTGGGCACCACCACCGACCACCGGCGGCCGGCGTTGGTCCCCAACGAACCGGGCGTACACCCGGTGCTCGCCGTCCACGGTCCGGGCCACGGCCTGAAAGGAGCCAGGCGGCCCATAGGCGGTGAGCTTCGCCGACCGGATCGCTTGCGCTGCCGAGGCAGCACGGCCAATGGTTGCGGACCGCTGGACGACCGCCCACTCGCCGGGCCGCGCACGAAGCGCCGCCGCAATTTTGCCGTGCTTCGACGTTGACGGCGGCGGTGGCCCGAGGAACTCGACCGCGCCCGTTGCGGCCGGCGGGGCACTCATGCCGCCACCTGGTCAGCGGTGCTCCGCGGCGAGGCCTGTTCGGCTGCGAGCCGTTCAGCGCGTGCCCTCAAGACGTGTGGGCCGAGGATGCGAGCGACGATCGAGAGCTGTTCGGTGGTCGGATCAGGCCACCTCTGCGCCCGGATCAGTGGGGCGGTGTGGTCACGGTCGGACATCAGTTCCCCCCTCATCTCTACGTTGTTGTAGAACGAAGACAGGAGAGGCTGAAGGCTGCACTAGATGCGCCAACCATGCTGTCTTCGTTCTGAGACACGTACGACCGTAGGTCGGCTGAATCTGCACGTCAACGAAGTTCCAAGGTTGGGTAAATCATCCGCATGTGCGCTTCAATGGGGGTGTTCTCGTACCGAGACACGAACGGAGATGAGAAGTGACGTGGGAATCGACGCCGTTCGCCGACATGGTGCGCGAGGCCCAGGCGCCGGAGGGGATGACGTGGCGGAAGCTCGCGGAGCGGGCGACTGACCCTCGGACCGGCCAGAGCTTGACCCATAACGTCCTGTGGAAGATTGCTCAGGGTGACATGGTCAAGATTGCCCCATGGATGATGAGAGCGATCGCCGCCGCACTAGGTAGGCCCGTGAGGGAAGTGCAGGCGGCCGCCGCCGAGCAGTACATCGGCCTGATTGCCGACGATCCATTTGACGTGAGCAGTGCAGATGCGGCTGTCGTGGTCGCGCACGTCCCGGGTCTCCGGCGGGCGGACATGCCGCAGGTCGAGGCTCTCCTAAGGAACTGGGCGGCCGCTCCGGAGCGTGCTGAACCATAAGCGCCGTCACGGAACGTGCTCGACTGGGCCGGGAACGTGCCGGTAATGTGTGCACGCTCGATTCGTGCGTCAGTTCGAATCGGGCGCCGCGCATGTCCACAAGGGGGAGCACTCCATGATCAAAGTGACCCGTACTCGACTCGACCCCGGCGCCCCGGCCGTCGCTCGCGCAACCTCCGAGATGCTCGAACTGGCCGTCGACGACCGACACATCACCCCTACCGGCGCCGCAGCCATTGAGGCTGTTCTCAATGGCCTTGCCGAGGGTCCGAACGAGGACGAGGGCTGTTGATCAGGCCCCCCCGAACATGAGCGGGCCGCACAGCAAGCGCTGTGCGGCCCGTTCAGCTTGCTGACCCTACGCGGCCATCGTCACCCCCCTGGGGGTGACGATCACGTACCGCGCGATGGTCTCCTCGATAGGTCGAACGCCCTGCCCCGGACTCTTCAAGCGAACGTCAAGCAGGGTGCTGGCGATAAGGCGCCGCTGCTCCAAGTCCAGCTGCTTCCAGGCCTTTGCGACGTCCTCTCGGCTCCCGACCGCTAGATCCTTGACCACCGACGGAACCTGAAGGCTCGTCAGCTCCCTTTCGAGTTCCTTGATCTTGGGGTCGAGCTCTCGCTCGATGGACGCCAAGGCCGCCGGCGAAGTCTCGCCAGATGCGGCCGACTTGTAGAACGCATCGAGGCGCGCTCGCAGGATGACGAGTTCGCCCTGCTTGTCGGCGTGCTTCTTCGCCCGCTGCTCGTCGGCTGCAAGGTACGCAGCAAACCACTTCGGTTCTGACAGCCAGTCAAACAGCTGTCCCTCGACGTGCTTGTCGACGAGGTCCACGTCGAGCGAAAAGTGAAATCCCTTGATCTCGCCGACTGCTGGAGTCTTGCACTTGTACTGAATGGTCCTCTTGCCTTCGCCGGTCTTCGGGTCGATCGTTCGATGCCTTCGCCCGCTGGTGTAGAAGATGAAGCTGCACTTGTCGCAGCGCCCGATGCCCGAGAGCCAGTGCACTGCCGCGGTGGGCCGTGAGGCCTCGCGCTGCGAAGCGCGCTTCGCAGTGATCGCCAAGCAGCGCGCATGCGTTGCCGGAGTGGTAAGCGCAGGCCACGCGTTCTCTTTGGTCGCAACACCGTGACTGACCCGAGTCCCCAGATAGCGGGGGTCATTCGCGATCTTCTTGATCGTCCACGTGTTCCACTCTGCGGCTACGGTCGGCAGATCGCGTTCGTTGAAGTCGGCGGCGATGTCCGCTGCCGGCTCCTCGTCCCTGAGTAGACGGGCGATGGCCTCGGACTGGATCTCGGCATGCATGGGGTGATCCCCGGCCGGCCCCAAGGCGACTTTCTCGACTTGCTTCGCGGTCCACCGGTCGGCCGGTGGCGGAATCTTCTTGGCTGCCAACGCTCGCTTGATCTTGGCCGGCCCGTCGCCGTCGCCGTAGTGGGTGCAGATGAACCCTACGACCGGGCCCTCCTCCTCATGCGCCAAGATTTCAATGAACGCGCCCGACCGCTCGTCGTAGACGCGCCGGTACCCGTAGGCAGTCGGACCGTGCGGCCGACCTGCTGCGGCATTCGCGCGAAGCGATCGCTTGACGTTGTCTCGGAGCTCATCGACCTCGCGCTCACCGACAAGGGCGTCAAGGCCGGTCCTGAAGCGGTCGTCTTTCGAGGCCATGTCGTAGACGCGGCCGCCGTAGACCAGGAGCACACCAGCGGCAGCGCAAGCATCGCGAAGGCGGACGTAGACCGCCAAGTCACGCTGCAGCCGGGTGGACGCCCAACTGATCACCATGTCGAGCCGGCGGTGCTCGATGTCGTCGAGCAGGCGCTCGAACTCGTCCCGTTCGCCGCGGCTGTACCGCGACGCCGAAATCCCGTCGTCGACGTACTCGCACCCCGGGCCGACCGTGACCCCCAGGCGAGCAGCGTCCGCGTGCGACGCGTCGAGTTGCTCGGCGACCGACCGGTGCTTCGACTTCTTCTTGCCCGCGTAGTTGGACTTGCGGGCGTAGATGCCCGCCTGCATCCCTTCGTAGGTCACCCGCTGCCCAGGTGAGCCAGTGAACGTGTCCAGCCCCATGCGACCCCCTCTGATGATCGCACCATATAGGTGCGTCTCTAAGGAAGGACTACCTTGGACTCCGTGTTCACCGCCGTCCGCCAGACCGACCGGGCGTGCCAGGTGCCGCCGATCTCGACCAGCTCGTCGACGGCGCTGAAGGCGTAGTACCCGGTGATGCCGACGGCGCGGCCGGACGGGAGGTCGATGACGGCGAACTTCACTGCCCGCCCGGCGGCCACCTCGGCGAGCCGGATGTCGAGGATCGCGCCCAGCTCCTCCTCCGTCGTCGGGGCGCTGAACGGGATCCACCGCCAGACCTCCGGGTCCGCGCCCACGCCGGCGAACAGCTCGGGCAGGTGGTGGCGCCCCAGGGGCTCCAGACGGACATGGCGGCCGGTCAGGGTGACGGGCGCGGGCAGCTTCGCGGTCATGGCCGCAAGGTAGCGCCACTCTGCACTAGATGCAATGGGATATTGGACTAGTGCAAAATTGCGCAACAGGCGAGAGGGGATGCGGAAGGGCCCTGCGGGACGCATCCCGCAGGGCCCTTCACACGACCGAAGGCAGGCCTAGATGAACGAGTTGATCTCGATCGTCTCGGTCCGGCCCGGGCCGACGCCGATGGCCGAGATCGGAGCGCCGGACATCTCCTCCAGCGCCTTCACGTACGCCTGGGCGTTCTTCGGCAGGTCGGCGAAGGTCTTCGCCTTGCTGATGTCCTCGGTCCAGCCCGGCAGCGTCTCGTAGATCGGCTTGGCGTGGTGGAAGTCCGACTGGTTGTATGGGAGCTCCTCGACGCGGCGGCCGTCGATCTCGTACGCGACGCAGACCGGGATCTGCTCCCAGCCGGTCAGCACGTCGAGCTTGGTGAGGAAGAAGTCGGTCAGGCCGTTGACCCGGGTCGCGTAGCGCGCGATGACCGCGTCGAACCAGCCGCAGCGGCGGTCACGGCCGGTGGTCACACCGCGCTCGCCGCCGATCCGGCGCAGCGCCTCGCCGTCGGCGTCCAGCAGCTCGGTCGGGAACGGGCCCGAGCCGACGCGGGTGGTGTACGCCTTCAGGATGCCGATGACCCGGTCGATCTTGGTCGGGCCGATGCCGGCGCCGGTGCAGGCGCCGCCCGCGGTCGGGTTCGACGAGGTGACGAAGGGGTACGTGCCGTGGTCGACGTCCAGCAGGGTGCCCTGGCCGCCCTCCAGCAGGACGACCTTGTTCGCCTTCAGCGCCTCGTCCAGGACCAGGGTGGTGTCGGCGAGGAACGGCTTGATCTTGTCCGCGTAGCCGAGGTACTCCTCCAGCACCAGCTCGGCCGGGATGGCGCGGCGGTTGTAGAGCTTGACCAGCAGCTGGTTCTTGTCGTGCAGCGCGGCTTCGATCTTCTGCTGCAGGATCGACTCGTCGAAGAGGTCCTGGACCCGGATGCCGACGCGGTTGATCTTGTCCGCGTAGGACGGGCCGATGCCGCGGCCGGTGGTGCCGATCCGGCGCTTGCCGAGGAAGCGCTCGGTGACCTTGTCCAGGGTGCGGTGGTACGGCGTGATCAGGTGGGCGTTGCCCGAGATCAGCAGCTTGGAGGTGTCGATGCCGCGCTCGTCGAGACCCTTGAGTTCGGAGAGCAGCACGCCCGGGTCGATGACGACGCCGTTACCGATCACCGGCGTCACATTCGGGCTGAGGATGCCGGAAGGCAGGAGGTGCAGGGCATACTTCTGATCGCCGATGACCACCGTGTGACCGGCGTTGTTGCCGCCCTGGTAGCGAACGACGTAGTCGACGGAGCCACCGAGGAGGTCGGTCGCCTTCCCCTTGCCCTCGTCTCCCCACTGAGCGCCAACGAGCACGAGTGCCGGCACAGGCGTACACCCCTTCCGGTTGGGGCATCCTGCGTAGGCCGCAGTCTGCCCCGAGATAGACGAAGCCCCTGGCGCAATAGCGCAAGGGGCTCTTGCACCGAGAGATTACCTGAGGAAGGACCGGTCGTGTCGTCCCTGTCCACGCCTGCAACCGGCGGCCCCGAGCCGCTCCTGCTGCTCCTCGACCCGGCGGCCCGGCAGTCCGACGGCGAGTCGGTGCGGATCGCGAAGGACGTCCTCTGCGGAGGTGCGGACGTCAAGGTGGCCTATCCGGAGAGCCCGTCCGAGCTCGACCGGGTGCTTTCGCACCGGGGTCGCCGCCGACCAGTGGTGATCGGATCCGACCTTGCGCTGCAACGGGTGCTCCAGGCCCTCTACCGCCAGCGTGAGCTGGGGACGGACCCGGTGGGCATGGTCCCGGTCGGGCGGGCGAACGAGCTGACGGCGGCCCGCGCGCTCGGCGTGCCGGGTGCGCCGGTCCCGGCCGCGCGGGCGGTGCTCTCGGGCGCGCCGCGCAAGCTTGACCTGCTGGTGGACGACGGTGGCGGGGTCGCGCTCGGCGGGGTCCGGATCTCCGGGAGCGGGGTGCGTCGAATGGTCGGCCGTACGGGTGGTTGGCGTTCGCTATGGGCGAAACTGGCTGCGGCCGAGCAGGCGAGTCCACTCACCTCCGAGAACGGCAAGAACGACCACGGCTCCCGGATCCGGGTCGAGGCGGACGGACGGCTGCTCGCGGACGTCCACCGGCCGGTCCGGCTGGTCCAGGTGACCCTGCCGGGCGGCGAGGCGGCCGGCGCGGGCGTGATGGAGGTCGTGGTCCGTGCGCCGGGCGCACTGGTGCGCACCCGGGCGGCGACCGTCTCGGTGGCCGGACGGGGCTTCGGCTACGAGGCGGACGGCCACCCGGTCGGCCCGGTCCGGACCCGCACCTGGACGGTCCACCCGGGCGCCTGGGGCCTGCTGCTGCCGGCCGTGTGAGCGGGGCGGGCACCCGTGAGCGGTGCGGGCGCCGGGGGCCGTGAGCCCGGCGCCCCCCGCGAGCGGTGCGCACCGGGTGCCCCGGCGTCCCGGGTGAGCAGGCTCACGTTCGCCGCCGCCCGCCACCGGGCGGTCCGTGCACGGAATGCCCCAACGGGCGCGAACCGCAAGGCCAAGCGGCCCCTCGGCGAATTCCCGGACCCTCAATTACGCGTTGGGTAAGGGGTTTCGTCTACGCGCGTTACTGAACGTTCGGCCAACAATCCGCGCCTCCCTGGTTCCGGAAGCCCGCGCCAACTGCCCTAGACTCGAAGGCGTGCCACGTGGTGACGGAAGACTCAACCACGATCTTCTTCCCGGTGAGAAAGGCCCCCAGGACGCTTGCGGCGTCTTCGGTGTCTGGGCTCCCGGCGAGGAGGTCGCCAAGCTCACGTTCTTCGGCCTTTACGCCCTGCAGCACCGCGGTCAGGAATCCGCGGGCATCGCAGTGAGCAACGGCTCCCAGATTCTCGTCTTCAAGGACATGGGGCTCGTTTCCCAGGTCTTCGACGAGGCCTCCCTGGGGTCGTTGCACGGGCATATCGCCGTCGGACACGCCCGCTACTCGACCACCGGTTCCTCGGTCTGGGAGAACGCCCAGCCGACCTTCCGGGCGACCGTTCACGGTTCGCTGGCCCTCGGGCACAACGGAAACCTGGTGAACACCGCCGAACTGGCGGCCATGGTCGCCGAACTGCCCGGTGAGGAGCACGTCTCCCGCTCGGGCCGGGCCGCCGCGACCAACGACACCGACCTGGTGACCGCGCTGCTCGCCGGCCACCCGGACCTCTCCATAGAGGAGACGGCCAAGCTCGTCCTGCCCAAGGTCAAGGGCGCGTTCTCGCTCGTCTTCATGGACGAGCACACGCTCTACGCCGCCCGCGACCCGCAGGGCATCCGCCCGCTGGTCCTCGGCCGGCTGGAGCGCGGCTGGGTGGTCGCCTCCGAGACGGCGGCGCTCGACATCTGCGGCGCCTCCTTCATCCGCGAGGTCGAGCCCGGCGAGCTGATCGCCATCGACGAGAACGGCATGCGGACCTCCCGCTTCGCCGAGGCCAAGCCCAAGGGCTGCGTCTTCGAGTACGTCTACCTGGCCCGCCCCGACACCTCCATCGCCGGCCGCAACGTGCACCTCTCCCGCGTGGAGATGGGCCGCAAGCTGGCCGCCGAGGCGCCCGTCGAGGCCGACCTGGTGATAGCGACCCCGGAGTCCGGTACTCCGGCCGCCATCGGCTACGCCGAGGCCAGCGGCATCCCGTACGGCTCCGGCCTGGTGAAGAACGCCTATGTGGGCCGTACCTTCATCCAGCCCAGCCAGACCATCCGCCAGCTCGGCATCCGCCTCAAGCTCAACCCGCTGAAGGAAGTCATCGCGGGCAAGCGCCTGGTCGTGGTCGACGACTCGATCGTGCGCGGCAACACCCAGCGCGCGCTGGTCCGGATGCTGCGCGAGGCCGGCGCGGCCGAGGTGCACATCCGGATCTCCTCGCCGCCGGTGAAGTGGCCGTGCTTCTTCGGCATCGACTTCGCCACCCGCGCGGAGCTGATCGCCAACGGGATGACCGTCGAGGAGATCGGCCGCACGCTCGGCGCCGACTCGCTCGCCTACATCTCGATCGACGGCATGATCGAAGCCACCAAGCAGCCGAAGGACCGGCTCTGCCGGGCCTGCTTCGACGGCGAGTACCCGATGGAGCTGCCCGACCCGGCGCTGCTCGGGAAACTCCTGCTGGAGGCCGAGATCAAGGGCGGCCAGCAGCCGCCGGCGGTCCGCGGCAAGCCGACCGGCAGCGATCTGGACGGTGTCCAGTCCCTGCTCGGCGGAGCGGGCGCGGCCGACGCCCTGCGCCGCCCCTAGCAAGCCCTGGTGGGGTCCCGGAACCGGGGCCCCACCGCTGTTCCATCCCCCCACTGACCCGAAAGGGCCGCACCGCAGTGACCACGAACCAGAACGGCGCCACCTACGCCGCCGCCGGCGTCGACATCGAGGCGGGCGACCGCGCCGTCGAGCTCATGAAGCAGTGGGTGAAGAAGGCGAGCCGCCCCGAGGTGGTCGGCGGCCTCGGCGGCTTCGCCGGGCTCTTCGACGCGTCCGCCTTCAAGCGCTACGAGCGGCCGCTGCTGGCCTCGGCCACCGACGGTGTGGGGACCAAGGTCGCCATCGCCGCCGCCATGGACAAGCACGACACCATCGGCCACGACCTGGTCGGCATGGTCGTCGACGACCTGGTGGTGTGCGGTGCCGAGCCGCTGTTCATGACCGACTACATCTGCGTCGGCAAGGTCGTGCCCGAGCGGGTCGCCGCGATCGTCAAGGGCATCGCCGAGGGCTGTGCGCTGGCCGGCTGCGCCCTGGTCGGCGGGGAGACCGCCGAGCACCCGGGTCTGCTCGGCCCGGACGAGTACGACGTCGCGGGCGCGGGCACCGGCGTGGTCGAGGCGGACGCGCTGCTGGGCGCGGACCGGGTCCGGGCCGGCGACGTGGTGATCGCGATGGCCGCCTCCGGCCTGCACTCCAACGGCTACTCGCTGGTCCGCCACGTGCTGCTGAACGAGGCCGGCTGGAAGCTGGACCGCAAGGTCGAGGAGTTCGGCCGCACCCTCGGCGAGGAGCTGCTGGAGCCGACCCGGATCTACTCGCTGGACTGCCTGGCGCTCACCCGCGCCACCGAGATCCACGCCTTCTCGCACGTCACCGGCGGCGGCCTGGCGGCCAACCTGGCCCGGGTCATCCCGGAGGGCCTGCACGCCCGCCTGGACCGCGGCACCTGGACCCCGCTGCCGGTGTTCCAGACCGTCGCCCAGGTCGGCAAGGTGGCCACCCTGGAGATCGAGAAGACGCTCAACATGGGCGTCGGCATGGTCGCGGTCGTCCCGCCGCACTCGGTGGACGTCGTGCTGTCGGTCCTGGAGGACCGCGGCGTCGAGTCCTGGCTGCTCGGTGACATCGTCGAGCGCGCGGACGGGCACGAGGGCGGCGCGGCGCTCTACAACGCGTACGAGGGCTTCACGGCGGGCTGAGCAGGCCGCCGGATACCCGAAGAGCCCCTCCGGTACCGGAGGGGCTCTTCCCGTCGGGGGCGGACCGCCGGTCCGGCGTCGGACCCGCGAGCCCGGGAAGCCCGGTGCGGCGGAACGGTCACGGAACAACCCGCCGAACGGCCGCGGGGACGCCGAAAACCGGCCCGGCGCTCTGAGCGCCAGGGCCGGTCAGGCCAGACTGTGACTACGCGCGGCGGCGGGCCTGGGATGGCCCGGTACCCGACTCGGTGTCGTCGTCCTCGTCGTCGTCGGCGTAGCGAGCCGCGTATTCCGCGTAGGGGTCGTCGTCCTCTTCTTCTTCGATCGGCTCTGGCTCGATCGAAGCGGTAGAGGGCGATACGCCCAGCTCGTTGGACAGACGATTGGCGTCAAACCCGCCGCTGTTGTACTTCAGCTCGCGGGCGACCTTCGTCTGCTTGGCCTTGGCCCGGCCGCGCCCCATGGGTCGACCCCCTCAACGATGGGGCTCACGGCCCCGAGTCTGACACGTGTTCATGATCAGGAGCGGCCTGCCCGAATGGGGAGAACCGTCCCTTGGAGCATTAACGGTACCTGTTTCTGCCGCTGGACGGTACGTCGTCAGTGTGACGTGGCGCGCACCTGCCGCACCCGCGACCAGGTCGTCCCAGGTCAGGGGAGGTATTGCGGCGTTTTGCGCGCTGTCCGTAGGTATCTCAGGTCCGTCGTTCCCGGATCGATTATCCCCCCAAGGGGGGCGTTGGATCACCCGATCGGGCGCAGAAGTGAGAATCCGGTTCCACATTGTGATGCGCGGGGGACGGAAGGGACCGTCCCCCGCGCACCGGGGTCACGTGAGCGGGCGTCAGCCCCGGCGGGAAGCCGGCAGCAGGACCGAGCGCAGCGCGCTGATCTCCCGCATCCGCTTCTCCGCCAGGCGGTCGGCGGCGACGGCCGGCGGGACGCCGTCGGCGGTGGCCCGGGTGAAGATCTCCAGAGTGGTGTCGAAGATCTTGGTGGCCTTGTTCTTGGCCCGCTCGAAGTTGAAGCCGTCGATCTCGTCGGCGACCTGGATCACGCCGCCGGAGTTCACCAGGTAGTCCGGGGCGTAGAGGATGCCGCGGTCGGCGAGGTCCTTCTCGACGCCGGGGTGGGCCAGCTGGTTGTTGGCCGCGCCGCAGACGACCGCGGTGCCGAGCTCGCCGAGGGCGGCCACGGTGTCGTCGGTGAGCGCGCCGCCGAGGGCACAGGGGGCGTAGACGTCCAGCCTGGCCCGGAGCAGGGCGGCGGTGTCCGCGACGACCTCCACCTCCGGGTGGGCGGCGCGGACGCGGTTGACGGCGGCCTCGGCGACATCGGTGATGACGACGGTGGCGCCGTCCGCGACCAGGTGGCCGACCAGGTAGTGGCCGACCTTGCCGACGCCCGCGACGCCGACCCGCTTGCCGCGCAGCGTCGGCTGGCCCCAGCGGGCCTGGGCGGTGGCGCGCATGCCCTGGAAGACGCCGAAGGCGGTCAGGATGGAGGAGTCGCCGGCGCCGCCGTGCTCGGGGGAACGGCCCGTCACGAACTCGGTCTCGCGCGCGATGACGTCCATGTCCTGGACGTAGGTGCCCACGTCGCACGCGGTGATGTAGCGGCCGCGCAGCGACTGCACGAAGCGGCCGTAGGCGCGGAGCATCGCCTCGTTCTTGTCCTTGCCGGGATCGCCGATGATGACGGCCTTGCCGCCGCCGAGGTCGAGCCCGGCGAGCGCGTTCTTGTAGGACATGCCGCGCGAGAGGTTCAGCGCGTCCTCCAGTGCCGCCTCCTCGGAGGCGTACGGGAAGAAGCGGGTGCCGCCGAGGGCCGGGCCCAGCGCGGTGGAGTGGATCGCGATGATCGCCTTGAGGCCGGAGCTGCGGTCGTGGCAGAGAACGACCTGCTCGTGGCCGTCGCCGGGGACGCCGTCCTGTTCGGTACGGAAGATCCTGCCGAGCACGCCGGGTGCGGGGTACGTGGCGGATGCGGTCTGTACGTCGGTCACTGTGGTGACTCCAGTATCCGAGGCCCGCTGCTGTGGTGCGGGCGCCTAGGGCGAAGCGTAGTCGTGGGGGCGCCGCCGATCCGCCCTCTTGTCCGAGCTTGCCCAGGTTGTCCGAGGAGTGAGACGGGGGCATGGGGAGAGGGGCGGCGAACGGTTCCCGGCCCGCGCCCTCCCGGGCGGAGGGTGGCGCGTGCGACGATGCAGAACGTGACCGTCGTACGCACCTCCGTACTTCCGCCCTACGCCGCCCACCTGCGGGTCTACGAGCCGCTGGCCGCCTACCCGGAGCCCGACCGCACACGCTGGCAGGTCTATGCGGCGGAGCACGGCCCGGACGCGGCGGCGGCGGAGCGGCCGGTGGCGGCAGCGGTGCTGGAGGAGCAGCGGGAGGCCCTGGCGGAGCTGGTCGGCCGCACGCCCCGGGCGCTGCCGGAGCGGGAGAGCGAGCGGGCCTTCGTCCGGGCCCTGGACGGGGTGCTGTACGTCTGCCCGTGGGCGACCAGGCTGCGCAGCTGGCAGGCGCTGGAGGAGCTGCGGTCGGGGGCGCCGGTGGCGCTGGTGGACACCGCGCTGCCGCCGGCGACCCGGGAGGCCGCGGAGGCGGACCGGGAGCGCTGGCGGGCCGAGCACCCGGACGCCCGGCCGTGGATCCTGACCAGCCGGTGGGAGGTGCCGGTGCGGTGGTTCCTGCCGTTCGGGGAGGAGGACCGCTGCTTCGTTCCGGCCGTGGAGGGGGAGGAAGAGGAGGGGGCGGCGACACTGTTCTATCTGACGCCGATGGCGCAGGCGCGCCGGCGGGTGGCCCGGGCGTACCGGGCGCTGCGCGAGGCGGTGCCGGAGGGGGAGCTGGTGCGGGGGGCGGAACAGGTGGGCCGGTGGCTGGAGGAGTTCCATCCGCGTTCGCTGGTGGAGCTGGACTACGGGGGGCTGGTGCATCTGCTGGGGCCCGAGCGGCTGCTGGCGGACCGTTCGGCGGGGGAGCTGGAGGGCGGGCTGCGCGCGCTGCGGGCGGGGGACATGACGGAGGCGCTGCGGGCGTACGAGGAGCTGACGGCGCGCTGGCGGCGGGTGCTGGCGCTGCGGTACGCGAACTGAGCGGTCCGGGCCGGTCCGGACCGGCCCGGTTGAGGAGACGTCATCGCTGGCCGGGCCCAGTGTCGGTGGTACTTGTAAGACTGTAAGAGTCCTACGGCCTGAGCGTTATGACCAAGGTCCTGGTTCGGGTCAATAGCTATCGAACGTGACACTACTCACCGTTGACGCGAACTCACCCCTATGTGCAAAAATGGGACAACCAGCCCAACTTCACGTGAGCGTGCCCACTTTTGGGTGGTTCTGGAGTCGATGCGTGCTTTGCGGGGAAACGGAGGGTCTGGTCCCCTCGTAACCGGATGTCGCGATAGCGTGACCGTCCGTTATGGGGTGGTCCATCGCCATCCGTCGGCCTTGAACCCGTGAGGGGTCAATTTTGGCGGTTTGGTCGATAGGGCTGGACGGATGGTGTAGTTGTAGACACCAGGACAAGCCGTTCGTCCTATAACCGACTCGGCCCGTCTATGCCATTTCGGGCATCGCGGGCCAAGGTGCAGAATTTGAAGGATAGAACCGCCCTGGTTCGGTTCTCCCGAGGAGGCCGCTCATGACCGCTCGTACCCCTGATGCTGAGCCGCTGCTGACGCCGGCAGAGGTTGCCACCATGTTCCGCGTAGACCCGAAGACGGTCACCCGCTGGGCCAAGGCGGGCAAGCTGACATCCATTCGCACGCTTGGCGGGCACCGCCGTTATCGCGAGGCGGAGGTGCGTGCTCTGCTGGCCGGCATTCCGGCTCAGCGCACCGAAGCCTGATAGGCCAAAGGCTCTTTAAAGGGGCTGCTAACCGGACTCCGCCGGGTCCGGTAAGCGGCCCCTTTGCCATGCCCGGAGGGCGGTCCGGACGCCCGGCCGGATGTGTCCGGCGGGTTCCGCTCCGACCGGTCGGAATGTTGAACTCCGGATAACGATTTGATGGTTATGAGGTGGGGGGGATTTACTGGTAATGGATGTGCAATTTTATATATTAAATTAGTGCCCGTGCGGAGGGGGTGCCGGCTGCCCGGTTTCAGGGAAAGATAAGTGACGACCATCACACGCACGGTCACTTGTGGTCTAGACCTAGTGCGAGGTAATGCGCTGCGCGGTGAAACGCGAGAGGCCCGGAACCAATACGGTTCCGGGCCTCTCGGCTACGGCGATCCCGACGGGACTTGAACCCGCGACCTCCACCTTGACAGGGTGGCGAGCTAACCAACTGCTCCACGGGACCAGAGTGTTCTGATCTCGTTCACTCGCTTGCTGCGCTGCGAACAAGACAGATCGTAGCCCATGGTGGGCCCCCAGGTCGAACTGGCTCCTGAGGGCCCCCGCCCAGCTCAGAGAGCGGCCCGGGCCGCCTCCATCGCCTTCATGATCCGCTTCTCCGAGACGGGCGTCGGCGTGCCGAGCGCCTGGGCGAAGAAACTGACCCGCAGCTCCTCGATCATCCACCGGATCGACCGCAGCTCCGGGGACGGCTGCTGCCCGGCCGGGACGGCCGCCAGCAGCTCCCCGTAGGCCTGCTGCACCTGCTGGACCTTCAGCAGCTGCTGGGCGTCCCGCTGCGGGTGGTTGGGCAGTGCCTCCAGCCGGCGGTCCACCGCCAGCAGATAGCGCTTGAGGTCCGGCAGCCGCTGCCAGCCGGTGGCCGTGACGAAGCCGGGGTACACCAGCGAGGCCAGATGCAGCCGGATGTCGTTCACGGCGTTCAGCAGCACCGGGCTGCTCACCGACTTCAGCCGGGTCGACGCCTTGTGGAAGGCGATCAGGGCGGTGGCCGTCTTCAGCGTGGTGTCCGCCGAGAGGTCGTACAGATCGGCCCGCACCTTGTCGTGCAGCTTGCCGAAGGCCGCCTCGTCCCAGGCCGGGCCTCCGGCCAGGGTCATCAGCCGGTCGGTGGCGCAGGCGACGACGTCCTCGAACAGCGCCGGGATCGAGCCGTGCGGGTTGTAGGAGAGCGCCAGCTTCGCCTGGTTGCCCAGCCGGCCCTGGATCGACTTGGCGGGGGAGTTGGTGGTCAGCGTCAGCAGCCGCCGGGTGCCCTCCCACATCGCCTGGGCCTGCGCCTGCGGGGTGTCGAACAGCTTGATGCCGACGGCCTCGCGATCGTCCACCAGCGCCGGGTAGGCGCGCAGCGAGTGGCCGCGCGAGCGCTGCTCGAAGGTGCGCTGGAGCACCGGCAGCGAGGCCGGCCAGGCGGTCAGCCCGCTCTGCTCGATGCCCTGGCCGGAGGCGGCCGAGGAGAGCGTCTCCTTCAGCTTGGGCTTCAGCAGCAGCCGCAGTTCCTCGAGGTCCTTGGACTCGGCGAGCTTCTTGCGGCCGTCCACCACCCGGAAGGTCACCCTGAGGTGGTCGGGCACCCGCTCGTCGTCCCAGGCCTCGGGCGGTACGGTGACCGCCGTCAGCCGCTTGAGGACGTGCTCCAGGGTCGGCAGCAGCGGCTCCTGCCGGTCCTTCACCTGGCGCAGCGCGGCCTTCGCGAAGTCCGGGGCCGGGACGAAGTTGCGCCGGATCGCCTTGGGCAGCGCCCGGATGTAGGCGGTGACCAGCTCCTCGCGCAGGCCAGGGATCTGCCAGTCGAAGCCCTCGGCGGTGACCTGGTTGAGCACCGGGAGCGGGATGTGGACGGTCACGCCGTCCGCGTCGCTGCCCGGCTCGAACTGGTAGGTCAGCTTGAAGCGGAGCTTGCCCTGCTGCCAGTAGTCCGGGTAGTCCGCCTCGGTGACGCCGTCCGCCGAGTCGTTGATCAGCATCGACTTCTCGAAGTTGAGCAGGTCCGGCTGCTCGTGCCGGGCCTTCTTCCACCAGGAGTCGAAGTGCCGGGTGGAGACGATGTCGTCCGGCAGCCGGCTGTCGTAGAAGTCGAACAGGGTCTGGTCGTCGACCATGATGTCCCGGCGGCGGGCCCGGTTCTCGAGCTCCTCGACCTCGCTCAGCAGCTTGCGGTTCTCGGCGAAGAACTTGTGGTGGGTCTCCCAGTCGCCCTCGACCAGCGCGTTGCGGATGAACAGCTCGCGGCAGAGCTCGGGGTCGATCCGGCCGTAGTTGATCTTCCGCTGGGCGACGACCGGCATCCCGTAGAGGGTCACCTTCTCGTACGCCAGCACCGCGCCGGCCTTCTTCTCCCAGTGCGGTTCGCTGTAGCTGCGCTTGATCAGGTGGCCGGCCAGCGGCTCCACCCACTCGGGCTCGATCTTCGCGTTGATCCGGGCCCAGAGCCGGGAGGTCTCGACCAGCTCGGCGGACATCACCCAGCGCGGGGGCTTCTTGAACAGGCCGGAGCCGGGGAAGACGGCGAACCGGGCGCCGCGCGCGCCGCCGTACTCGCGCTTCTCCACGTCGTACAGGCCGATGTGCGAGAGCAGACCGGCCAGCAGGGACTGGTGGATCCGGTCGGCGTCCGGCTCGGCGTCCGGGTGCGGCTCCTCGATCGTCACGCCCAGCTGCCTGGCGACGGTGCGCAGCTGGGAGTAGATGTCCTGCCACTCCCGTATCCGAAGGTAGTTCAGGAACTCCGCCTTGCACATCCGGCGGAAGGCGGAGGAGGAGAGCTCCTTCTGCTGCTCCCTCACATAGCGCCACATGGCGAGATAGGCGAGGAAGTCGGAGGTCTCCGAGGCGAAGCGGCGGTGGCGGTCGTCGGCGGCCTGGCGCTTCTCGGTGGGGCGTTCGCGCGGGTCCTGGATGGAGAGCGCGGCGGCGATCACCATGACGTCGCGGACGCAGCCGTTCTTGTCGGCCTCCAGCACCATCCGGGCCATCCGCGGGTCCACCGGGAGCTGGGCCAGCTGGCGGCCCAGCGGGGTGAGGCGCTTGCGGACGTCCTGCTCGGCCGGGTCGAGGGCGCCGAGCTCGTGCAGGAGGTTGACGCCGTCCTTGATGTTGCGGGAGTCCGGCGGGTCCAGGAACGGGAAGGCGGCGATGTCGCCGAGGCCGGCGGCGGTCATCTGGAGGATGACCGAGGCCAGGTTGGTGCGCAGGATCTCGGCGTCGGTGAACTCGGGGCGGGCGAGGAAGTCCTCCTCCGAGTACAGCCGGATGCAGATGCCGTCCGAGGTACGGCCGCAGCGGCCCTTGCGCTGGTTGGCGCTGGCCTGGCTGACCGCCTCGATCGGCAGCCGTTGCACCTTGGTGCGGTGGCTGTAGCGGGAGATGCGGGCGGTGCCCGGGTCGATCACGTACTTGATGCCCGGGACGGTGAGGGAGGTCTCGGCGACGTTGGTGGCGAGCACGATCCGGCGGCTGCTGGAACGCTGGAACACCTTGTGCTGCTCGGCCGAGCTCAGCCGGGCGTAGAGCGGGAGGACCTCGGTGAACTTCAGTTTCAGTTTGTTGAGCGCGTCGGCGGTGTCGCGGATCTCGCGCTCGCCGGAGAGGAAGACCAGGATGTCGCCCGGGCCCTCGGCCTGGAGTTCCTCGGCGGCGTCGCAGATCGCCTGGATCTGGTCGCGGTCGCGGTCCACGTCGGAGGCCTCGTCGGCGTCGTCCGTCTCGTCGACGATCGGGCGGTAGCGGACCTCGACCGGGTAGGTGCGGCCGGACACCTCGACGATCGGGGCATCGCCGAAGTGGCGGGCGAAGCGCTCGGGGTCGATGGTCGCCGAGGTGATGACGACCTTGAGGTCCGGGCGGCGGGGGAGCAACTGCTTGACGTACCCGAGGATGAAGTCGATGTTGAGGCTGCGCTCGTGCGCCTCGTCGATGATCAGGGTGTCGTACTGGCGCAGCTCGCGGTCGGTCTGGATCTCCGCGAGCAGGATGCCGTCGGTCATCAGCTTGACCAGGGTGTCCTGGCCCACCTGGTCGGTGAACCGGACCTTCCAGCCGACCGCCTCGCCGAGCGGGGTGCGCAACTCCTCGGCGACGCGCTCGGCCACGGTACGGGCGGCGATCCGGCGGGGCTGGGTGTGGCCGACCAGGCCCTTGACGCCGCGGCCCAGCTCCAGGCAGATCTTCGGGATCTGGGTGGTCTTGCCGGAGCCGGTCTCGCCCGCCACGATCACCACCTGGTGGTCGCGGATGGCCGCCAGGATCTCGTCCTTCTTCTGGCTGACCGGCAGCTCCGCCGGGTAGGTGATCTCCGGTACGGCGGCGCGGCGCTGCTCCACCAGCAGCTCGGCCCGGTCGATGTCGGCGGCGATCTCGGAGGTGATCTTCTGCTGGGCGTCGGGCTTGCGGACCCGCCGGGCGCCCTCCAGCCGGCGCCCGATCCGTACCTGGTCGCGCAGGGTCAGCTCGGGCAGACGGGCGGCCAGCTCGCCGATGCCGAGGCCCACGATGGGCGCGTTGGCGGACTGGACTGCGGGAGAACTCACTGCGGGCATCCCTCTAGGTTCGCAAGGAGGTGCGGCGGCGCGCACCTCAGTTTTCGAGCTCCTCCAGTGTCACAGCCGGTGGCGGAGAAGTGCGAACCCCGGGCGGGCGGGGCGCGCGAGCCACCCGGAGGCGTGCGGTACGGCGGCGCGCCGGGCCGTGCAACGGAACCGACGGATTCAGGGCCGGTCGAGGCGGGACACCTGGTAGTGGCCGATGAACCAGCCGCCCTCCGCCGCGCGCCGCACCAGCACGCCGAGGCGGACGCCCAGCGTGGGCCGGTCGGTGAACGAGAAGTCGACGTCCAGGTAGCCGAGCACGAGATCGTCGGCGAGCCGTCTGGTCTCCAGAATCCGGTACTCGGCCGTCATCCCGAGGGGCTGGGAGTCGTAGTAGTCGGCGACGCCCTGCCTCCCGACGCTGTAGGGGTGCAGCCCCTGGAAGATCGCGTCCTCGGTGAAGCAGGCGGCGACCCGTTGCGGCTCGTGCGCGTCGACGGCGGCCTTCCAGCGGTCGAGGACGCCGCGCAGGACCGCTTCGGGGCCGGCCGTGCCGCTGGTGGCCGTCGGAGTGTGCTCCTGGGCCGGTCCGGGCGCCGGGCGGCCCGGGTCGCTCGGGTGCGGGGACAGCGCCGTCACCGTGTCGTGCCGCCACACCCGCAGCGGCATCGACGCCAGCACCTGCTCCAACCGCTCGGCGTCGTCCGCGCTGAACAGCCCCCAGGTGCGCCACTCACCCGGGGCGAACGGCGGCCGCCAGAGGCGCAGCAGGCTTCCCCGCGCGGCCAGTTCCCGCGCCCGCACCGACTCCCGGGTCCGGATCTCCGCCACCTCCTCCTCGGAGGTGCCCTCCGGAACAGCGGTCACCATGTCGACCAGGAACTCCATGCGTGGCTCTCCTCATCACGGCAGCCCCCTCCGACACCGCAGACCCTAACGCCGGAACCGGACCGCCCGGCGGTCACACCCGGGCACGGCGCGGCTCGGTGCGGTGACGGCCTCCACCGCCACCGTGCCGGGCGCGTCGGGGTGCGCCGGGCGGGCGGCGGGCCGGCGGGGGAGAATGGAGCCTCCGGATCCGGGCAGGTGGTGACGATGCCAGCGTGGCGTCTGCGCGACTATCACGACGACGACCTGGACCAGGCGATCCAGATCTGGGACCAGACCCGCCAGGCCGACGACGGGGATCCGGCGTTCTCCGTCTCCGAGGCGATGGCCGCGGGCCAGTCCGGCCGGACGGCGGTGGTCGCGGTGGTCGGCGACGAACTGGCCGGCATGGTGGCGGCGCAGGCGAACGGTGAGCGGGCGTGGATCCTGCTCGTGGCACTGGCGTCCCGGTGGCGCAACCGGGGGATCGGCAGCGCCCTGCTCGCCGAGCTGGGAAAGCGGCTGCGGGCACTGGGCGTGCGCCGGATCGGCGCCCTGCTGCCGGCCTCCGCCACCGGCGCGAAGGCCCTGGAGAACTCCGGCTACCTGCCGCGCGACGGCCTCACCTACTACGAACGGCTGGAGCCGCCCGAAACCGCCAACGCCGACGTGATCGCGAGCCTGGGCGGACTGATGCTGCCCCCGGGCCGCTGGGAGGCGATGGCGGGCATGGAGCGGGAGAAGCGGGTCGTCGAACGCCGGATCGTGCTGCCGCTGACGGAACCCGCGCTGGCCGACCGCTACGGCGTCGCGCCACCGAAGGCGGCCATTCTCTTCGGCCCGCCCGGCACCGGGAAGACCAGCTTCGCCAAGGCCGTCGCCTCCCGGCTGAACTGGCCGTTCGTGGAGCTGTTCCCGTCCCGGCTGGCGGCCGACACCGATGACGGCCTGGCCGCCGCGCTGCGGGACGCCTTCGCCGAACTCGCCGGGCTGGACGCGGTGCTGGTGTTCATCGACGAGGTCGAGGAGATCGCCGGGACACGCTCGGGCCACGCCGTCGACGCCAGCCACGGGGTGACCAACGAACTGCTCAAGCTCATCCCCGGTTTCCGCGAGCACGACGCCCGGCTGCTGATCTGCGCCACCAACTCCGTACGCTCCCTCGACCAGGCCTTCCTGCGCCCGGGCCGCTTCGACTACGTCATCCCGATCGGGCCGCCGAATCCGGCGGCCCGGAAGGCGATCTGGGTCCGGTACCTCGGGGCGTCCGCCGAGGCGGTGGACGTGGACGAACTGGTGCGGGCCAGCGAGCTGTTCACCCCGGCCGACATCGAGTTCGCCGCCCGCAAGGGCGCGCAGACGGCGTTCGAACGTGAGGTCGTCCACCGCCGTGGCGAGCCGGCCACCACCGAGGACTATCTCACCGCGGTCGCCGACACCCGGCCGACCCTCACCGCCCAGGCGATCCAGGAGTTCACCGAGGACATCGAGACCCGCAGCCGCCTCTGACCCCGCCGGGCCGCCCGGCGGGGCCCCACCGCCTCGTGGCCGGAGCCGGGTGGTGTCCTCCCGGTTCGGTCCTGGCGATGCCGCCGATTCACTGCGCTCGGTGGGGTGAAGACCGCACAGAGCCTCGCGGCCTCGCTTGCCGACCGCGATCCAGCCGGCGAGGCCTCGGACCTGTTCGACAGTGGGTGGCCGCTCGCGTTCCATCGGCGCTTCCTGCCTGCCTTGGGCCTGACGGATTCCGTCATCGAGGACCGGCGCGCCGCCCTTCCCGAGGCGGAGAAGAACGACCTTCTGCTGTGCCTTGCACGTACTTGCTGCGGGGGAGGGGAGCGTGGCCATCCGCTGTCCCGGTGGCGCCGAACAGCACAAAAAAAGATGCCCCGAAGCGAATCGCTTCGGGGCATCTTGCCTTTTCAGGCCTTTGTGGCCAGGGCCGGGGTCGAACCGGCGACCTTCCGCTTTTCAGGCCAAGCCGGGGCGGTGAGATGTCCCGTTTTGGGTGATTCTGCCGTCCGTGGACGGCTGTCCTCGGACGCCGCCATCCGGGCCGATTGGCGTCAGCGTTGGCGTCAACCGGTGCGTGGACGGATCAGTGGTTCGGGAACGGCCAGGGGTAGGCGTGGGCGTTCTGTGAGCCGAGGTAGGGCGCGAGGTTCTGCCGGCTGGGTGGCGGGTCGGGCGGCAGGGCCACGCCAGCGATCACCGGGTCAATGGAGTCGGCGTGTGCCTCCGCCCAGCGAAGCCACTCAATGGTCGCGTCGCTGGGGGTACCGGTGGCGCTCTCCCGTACCGCGGCGCAGAGGGCGCGGATCTCGTTGGCCGTCCGCCGGGTTTCCAGTTGCTGTTCGAGCGCCTTGATCCTCTGGTCGCGGATCAGCCTCTGGTGAGCTTCGTCAACGGCTTCGAGCCAGCGCTGTTTCCGTAGCAGCTCTGCCTGCTCGGCCCGGACGCGTTCTTCTTCGGCCCGTTCAGCCCGCTCCTCGATGGCTGCGAGGAGATGGCCCAGGCGGGATTCGAGGGTCCAGCGCGTTCCGTCCGAGCAGTCGTAGTGGCGGTATCCGTAGGTCTGGTCATGACCAGGAGCGTCGATCATGAGCCGTCCGTCGGGCACGTGGTCGTACTTCGGGATGCGCTTGCGCAGCCACGCCGGCTGTCGCTCGGCGTCGCGCAGCTCGCTGGCCGTGGGCTCATGCGGTTGCTTGGTGGTGCGTTCGCAGATCTCCAGAGGGAACGCATGCCCCTTCACGATGATCACGACCGCGCTCCTTGGCTCGGCCCGTCGCCGGAATGCCTCTACCGGGCGGGCCTCCACTGTGTAGCCCCGTTGCTCGGCCTCGCTGAAGAGGCCCTGCATAATCCGCAAGGCCCGGTCGACGAGCGGGCTGGAGACATGGATCGGTATGACCCCCTGTTGTCCACGAGTGTCGGCCGTCCCCGTCTGGCGTCGCCTCAGGGCCTTGCGCGTAGCGGTGATCAAGGGGTGCGCATGCGCGAGATCGGCAGGCACCTTGACGACTGGCACCGGCGGGGGTGGTGGAGGCTCCTTCGCGGGGTCGAGGAGCCGCAGCTTGAGGTCCCCCTTCTCGCGACCGGTGAGCCTCAACTTCTGCCCTGGTGGCAGGAGGTCGTTGTTGACCGCGTGGTAGAACGCCCTGGTCCACCGGCCTCGGGTCGCGACGCCTGGGTCCGTGACGGTGATGCTCCCGGCGGCGGCTTCGAGTCGGCGAATCAGCTCGGCCCCGTCGGCCGGGGCATCCTTCGCCGTTTCCGGGTCGCGGGCGCTGCGCCGGGCCTCGCGTTCGACCTCTTCCGGGTGCCGTCCGTGCTTCAGGTAGTACTTGCCCTGCTCGGTGACGGCTGCGGTCTGGACTTGGTAGCCCTGCTTCGTGATGGAGAACTTCCGCTTGACGAGCTTCCGCTGCTCGAGAGCCCACAAGGTGTTCGACTTGCGCGCCTCGATCTCGGCACCGGGGTTGGCAGCGACCCAGCGCAGCAGTTCGGCCTGGATCTCGGTTGGAGCCAGCGAAGACTTCACGTGCCGCACCATACGGGGGAGCTGGCGGCGGCGGACGACTTCCGACAAGCCTGCGGAGCGAGCCGGGGCCGGGTGGTATCGGGGCGGTGCCGGAGGGACGCCTGTGGCTTCATCGTGGTTGGGGTCGGCGGGGCTCGTGCGGTTGCCGGGTCGGGTCGAGCTCCAGGTTCGAGCGCGAGTCGTTGGCCTCGCCTTCGGCCAGCCAGGCATCGAGCGCCGTTCGCCGGTAGTAGACGCGGCCAGCCAGCCGAAAGCTCGGAGGCCCTGACCTTCGGTCACGCAGGTTGTACATGGCCTTCGGCGTCCTGCGAACGTAAACGGCGGCCTCCGCCAGCGTCATGACTGGCGACTCTGCATAGGGCCCGTGGTTCGAGTCCGCCCCGCTCACGTCAGGTTTCCGTCGTCAGCTCTCGAGGTGAGCTTCGCTCTGATCTCGTCGATACGGCTCTGTGTCGCAGCAGCGCTCTTCTGCTGGCGCTTGAGTTTCGCTTGCGCGGAGGCCAACTCGGAGGCTAGGCGCTCGCGTTCAACTGGGCCAGGAGTGCCGGGCTCGCGTATGACCTCCTGGTCGCAAAGCGGCCCGACGCGCTCGGCGGACACCACCCCCCAGTCGGTCTCGCACTCCGAGCAGCGGGTGATCCCCATCGAGTAGGTGTTATGGCTGTTGTGCTGCGTCCTCTCGATCACGTGGTCGCAGGTCAGCGTCAGCCTCCAGACGTCCAGCTCCTTCTTCCGGTCCTCGGACCGAGAGGAGAAGAGGATCTTCGCGAGCTCTTCGGCCTGCTTCGGACCCATCGGCGGTGTCGGACAACAGGCGAAGCAGTGCTCTACCGGACAGCCCGAGATCAACCAGCGCCCTTCGTGACACTCGCCGTGCCGCTCCTGGAACTGCTTCTCGGCGATGTCGCGCTCCTCGCGCTCCCGATTCGTCATCCTCGACTGCGGAGGCCGATCGCTTGCGTGGCCGAGGAGAGGTTGCCCGCAGCCGCGGCACGGCACGCCAGCCTTGTACTCCTCCCAGCTGAGATACGTGCCCTCGCGCCGCCATCGCTGGCGTCGCTCTTCGGCCCGTTGGTGCCGCTCCTCGCGGGCCAAGGCCTCACGGCGAGCCCGCGCTGTGGCTCGTTGCTGTCGCTGCTCCTCCGTCAGTTTCGCCATACTGCCACCCGCATCCACGCCTCCGAGTTCCAGGCCAGTTGCAGCATCGTGGGTAGGCGATTGGCCCGTCTGGGAGGCTTGCGTCAAATAGGCTGAAATTGGCGGAATTCGCTTGCACTTCGCCCGAACGTGATGGGTAAGCGTCGATGGGCGATCATCCGGCGATCGTTCGATCTCGGCCGGGACAGTTGGGTCTTCGAGGCTCGCCCACATGCTGGCTGATCCTGCCGGGATCTCGCCGCCGCACTCGTCGGTGAGGGCGGTGAGCTGTTCCCAGGTGAACATGCGGCAGACGTGGGTCGCGTCGGGCACTTGGCGCAGGTTGCCGGTGCGGATCACGGCATCTACTTCGAGGAGGTCCTGCGCGGCGGTCTGCCGATCCGCGAGCTGGTGGCTTGGCACGACCCGCGTGATGAGCAGTCACCGCGAACTTCAGCAGGCCATGGAGAACTTCCAAGCCAGCATGCTGACGAAGCGCCGTCATTTGTCAGTCGGGGCCTCTACGATCGGCACAACCGATGCGATGGGGGTTGGGCATGACGGTGACAGGTCTCTCAGGGGCTCGGGTACAGGATCCAGAGCCTACGGTGTCGCGTGTCGCAAAGTTGGCCGACCGTGTGCTCTCCGGAGACATCGTCCTACCGAAGTTCCAGCGGGGATTCGTCTGGACGCCCCAGCAAATCCTCTACCTGTTGGACTCGGTGGCGCGGAACTATCCGATCGGGAGCGTGCTGCTGTGGCAGACCGCGGAGGAGATGGCCAGCGAGCGCACGGTCGCCGGCCTGACTGTCGATGCGCCACGCCACGGTTACCCGGTGAACTACATCATCGATGGGCAGCAGCGGCTGGCGAGCATCTTCGGCGCGCTGCACTGGCAGCCAGGCCGTGACCCCGAGAGCAAGTGGAACATCGCCTACGACCTCGAGCAGCAGAAGTTCCTGCACCTCAAGAGCTTCGACCCAGCGCCGATGAATCTGATGCCGATGTGGTTGATCGCGGACCCGTCCTCATTCTTTGGTCGGGTAGCCGACATCGAAGAACCTGAGCTCCGCGACCGGGCGAAGCAACTGTTCAGCCGCTTCAGCGACTACCAGGTGCCAGTGGTCACGCTGCGGGAGATGTCCTCCGGCGAGGTGGCGAAGGTGTTCGAACGGATCAACAGCACCGGGACGGACCTCACCATCGTCGACCTGGTGCGAGCCGCGACCTGGAGCCCGGAGTTCGACCTCAAGGACGAGATCGAGACCTTGCTGTCGGTCCTCGACGAGAAGCGGTACGGCCGGATCGACACCAAGACGATGTTGCGGACGATCTCAGCTGCCTCTGGCTTCGGGTTCTCGAGGACGGACATCGACCGCTTGAGGGAGCTGCCGAAGGAGGAACTCCGGGGCGCGGTTGAGGTCGCAGCTCAGGCCTCACGCCGTGCCGTGGATTTCCTGAGCACGCAGATCCGCGCGCCGCGCGCAGAGGCGCTCCCCTACTACAACCAGTTCGCTGTCCTTGCTGATGTGTTCCGGCAGCTGCCGAAGCCCTCCACGGTGCAGTACGAAGCGCTGCACCGGTGGTTCTGGCTGACTGCCAGTGGAGAGTACTTCAAGGGCTGGAACGAGTCGCAGATGGCGGCGGACCGCCAGGCCGTAACTGCCTTTGCCGAGGGACGTGCGACCGAGATCGAGGCCGGCGCTGGGATGCCGCGCAGCGTTCTCTGGCGCCGTAGTGCCTTCCGAAGGACGAACGCGCCCAGCAAACTGCTGGCCCTGCTGTTGGCGTATGCGGCGCCACTCGACCTCCGGACAGGGCAGCGGATCGACGTGGACAAGGCGCTGTCCTGGCAGAACGACAAGGAGTTCCATCACTTCTTCCCCAAGGCGTTCCTGAAGGGTCAGGGAGTGGGTGCGGCGCAGGCGAACGTCTGCGGCAACCTGGTGATGCTCAGCTCTGTGTCCAACATCTGGGTGAGCGACAAGCCGCCGTCGCAGTACCTGAAGGACATCTGCGCCACCGATGGGGAGAAGGCAGTGCGCGAGCGACTGGCGAGCTGCCTGGTGGACGAGGATGCCTTTCAGGCAGCAATGCGGGACGACTATGAAGCGTTCCTGCGAGCGCGGTCGGAGACGTTGCACGAACGGTTGATGGCGCTGATTGGCTCGCCGGAAGGGGCGTTGGCAGGTGACCTCGCGCCGCTGCTGGAGGAGGGCGGGGAGGAAAGCGACTTCGATCCGGATGAGCCGGTGGACCGGGACTCTGCTGACTGAGCCTTGTCTTCCGGGCAGCCGAAGGGCGGTGATGGCGGATGCGTATGAAGGATCTGCCTGAGCAGGACAGACCGCGTGAGCGGCTGCTCGCACGTGGAGTAGAGGCGTTGGCCGACCGGGAGTTGCTGGCACTCCTGCTGGGGTCAGGAGTTGGTGGTTGTGACGCCGTCGAGCTAGCTGGGCAACTGATCGCGCGCCATGGAGGGTTGTACGAGCTCTCCCGGGCCGCACCACACGAGCTTACGGTCGGGCTCGTGGGCATGGGGCCGGCCAAGGCGGCGCGGGTTGCGGCGGCGTTCCAGCTGGGGAGGCGAGCCTCGCCGCCCGCTGCCCCGGGCCGGCAGAGAGTAGCTGGATCGGCCGACCTCGCAGCTGTTGCCGCACCAATGCTGCGTGGACTACGGCATGAGCGGGTCGTCGTCGTAGTGTGCGACGGTGCGGGTTCGGTGATCCGGACGGCGCTGCTGACGGAGGGTGCTGCGGATCGAAGTCTGGTACCTGTACGGGATGTGCTGGCGCTGGTGCTGGCGGCGGGAGGTGCGTCATTCGGGGTGGCGCACAACCATCCAACGGGGCGTGTTGAGCCGAGCGAGCCCGATCGCCTTGCCACCGCGCGGCTGAGGGCGGGGGCAGAGGCGGTCGGGCTACGGTTCCTGGACCACGTGGTGGTGACGGAGAGTGCTTGGAGGCGAGTGCCCCCGCTACTACAGCCTGCCGGCGAAGGCGGCGTTTAGTAGGGCAGGGCGAATAGCGCCAAGGGAGGGTGTTCCGTGAACTTTACGGATCCTATCGGCGAGATCGTCTAGGGTAGATGCAACCCTGTCTTGCTCCTCGCGCGGAGGGAGGGCAAACTCGATATTCTCGAATCGTTTCACACCGAGAGTCCGATTGCGATCAGCCGCTCCTGGCGAACAGGCCGAGATCTGAGCGAGGCCCTGTTTGCTCAGGAAGTAGTGACGGAGATAGCTCACGTTCACTCGCTTATCAAGCGGTCGATAGAAGAGGAATCGATTTGAGGCGATATGAGTGGCGTCCTCAATGGATGTTACGCTGATTGCCCCCTCCCAGGCCTTGATATTGCTGAGGGCGAGAGCATCTGCGGGAAAATTGAAATAGCGCAGTTTGCTCAGCTCGGAACTGGGCGCGCTAGGGTAGTGAATCATCCCCTTGCCGAATGAGCGCATTCCGATCGCTCGATAGTGGGCGCCCGGGTCGACCTCAATGGGCTCGCGAGTGAGAGTGAGAACCTCACCCACGCGTACCGTGGTTGTGGCTGCTTCCTGGGCGGCATGAACCATCGACTCGAAGAGGCTCGACTGCAGATCGGACATCCGCGTGCGCAGTGACTCAATCCGAGTAAGCCGGCTAATGGCTGCATCAAGTTTAGCAGCGAGGCGACGCTGTTCGGCGAGGTCTGGGAGCGGAACCATTGTGGCAAGGAATGTGTCTGGGTTGGTCCTCTTGCGCCTGACCATTGATCCGCGCGGCGTTAGAAACTCCCATAGGGCCGGCCACGCTACGAGGTGCTTGATGTAGTTAGAATCGGCGGATGCCGAGATGCTGAAAACTGGATACTCGGGGGAGACATAGGTGTCGCCGAAATCCTCGGTGACGACAGCGAGTGCACCCTCCCAGGCATTTAGTTTGCTGATTACCAATTGGCCGACTCTGAGCTTGGCCATCCTCTCGTAGGCGGTGTCGCTGCCAAGGATAGGCGAGCGTTTGATAAGCCCCTTGCCGAAGCTGTAGATACCCGTTACAGGGTAGTGAGAATCAGGGGAAAGAGGAACCATCTGAGGGGCGAGTGACAGGACATCGCCGAGGGGGCGCAGGGGGTACACGCTCACTGTCCGCCCGCCAGCCCTGCTCGCAGTTCTTCGAGTAGGCTCAGGATTTCCTGCTCGCTCTCGATGAGCTCGTTTACAAGATCCTCTGGCGAACGGTGAGCCAGGTCGTCTCCGGCATGTGGGTTGCTCAGGTCGAGGTTATATCCGCTCGCCTTGATGGTCTCAGCGGATACACGCCAGGCGAATTCCGTTTCCTCGCGTCCATTCCGCGCCTCTCCACCCCACCATGTCGTGCAGGCTGCGAATTCCTCAACCTGCATGGGCTTAGTCTTGGTGTACCCTCGCCGCCCAGCTGGGAGCGGAATCTCGTAGAACCACGTTTCCTCGGTCGGCCCGGTCTTCTCGAAGAAAAGAAGGTTCGCCGGGATCTGCGTATAGGGCGCGAAGACGCCCTGAGGCAGCCTGACGATCGTATGTAGGTTGCACTCCTTCATCAGCTTCTCTTTAATTCGGGCTCCGATCCCCCCGCCGAACAGACTACCGTTTGGTAGAACGATCGCGCATCGCCCACCCCGCTTTAGCTTTTCCAGGATCGAGTGAACAAATAGCCAAGCCGTTTCCTGGGTGCGATACCCTTCCGGAAAGTTTGCGACCACCGATGCCTCTTCTTCGCCGCCGAATGGCGGATTAGTGAGTACAACGTCCACCTTGTGCGCAGGGCCGGTCTCGTTACGCATTCGGAGGAGGGCATTGTCCCGGATCAGGCGAGGGTTATCGATCCCATGCAGCAGAAGATTCATGGTGCACAGCAGATATGGAAGCGACTTCTTCTCAATGCCTCGGATGTCATCATGTAGCTGCTTCTGCTTGGCAGAAGTGTCTGCCTGCTCACGCAGTTCGTCATACGCCTGGGTTAGGAAGCCGCCGGTTCCGCTTGCGGGGTCGAGGATTGACTCGCCGAGCTTCAGGAATGACTGCTGAACCATGAACCGGTTTACAGGGCGAGGAGTGTAGAACTCGCCCGAGTCGCCAGCGGCATCCCGCATCTCTTTGAGGATGGATTCATAGACGAAGGCCATGGTGTGGATGTCGTCTTCAGAGGTGAAGTGAATCTGGTTGACGATATTGACCAGATCCCGTAGCAACACCCCAGACAGCATCCGGTTGTGGATCTCCTTGAAGACGGTTGAGATCACGTTTCGGGGATCGTCACTGTCCTTGCCTTCAAGTCCACGCAGGTATGGCAGCAGCTCGTTGTTGACGAAAGAGGTCAGTTCTTCGCCGCTGAGGTCTTCGTCGGTGGCCCAGTCCTGCCAGCGGTAGGGCCCCTCGATGGCGGGCCGAAAGTCCAGGTTCAGCACCGAACCAGCCTGTTCCACCCGCTCGTCGAAAGCCTTGAGGAACATCAGCCACGACAGTTGCGGCAACCGGTCGAGGTCACCGTTGAGGCCAGCGTCCTTCCGCATGATGTCGCGGGCTGACTTGATGGTTGAAGCGAGTTTGGCCCGCGTGGTGGTCGGTGCACCCTTGCCGGCGCTGCGTGATGCCATCTCAGTCTTCCAATCCAAAATCATGGTTCAGTGCTGCAGGCGAGAAGTCGTACAACAGCTTCAGTGCGGGACGGGCCATAGCGAGCGCCGCATGAGGTCCTGGCTGGTTCTGGAGGCAGAGCGTGGCACACCTAGCGCACATTGAGCTGCGGGACTCGTCGCGGGGTGAATGCCCGGCAATCGATGACTGACCACCACTCAACTGCTGTGATGGAGAATCCGATACACGGCTTGGTCAATGTTCTGCTCTCAGTGCCCGCTCGACGCCTAGCTCCGCCCGTGGCCCGAGTTGCTCGGCTACGTGCAGCAGCTCCTGCTGTGTCGCCTGCCCATGTTGCATCAGGTGGGCGATGGCAGACGCGATCACGCTCTGCTCTAGGCCGGCTGCTGCGCAATCGACGACTGCCCGCACTGGCGTCGTTAGCCGGTAGCCGGCACGCTGCTCGATCTCCTCCGGCCTCAGATCCGCCTTGTGGAGCACCACCGCCGAGTCCCTCTGGCGGAACCCGGGAGGGATCGTCAGGTGAATCTCATCGGCATTAGCGATTCCCAGGCCGTGGGCTGCGAGGGAGGTTGTATGGGAGGCAACGGCCCGACCTCGGCTCCACAATGACCACCGGACCAGATGCTCATCCCCCTCGCTGGGCATGTGCCCGAACTCGCGGAACCGATAGATGCCGCGATCCACGCGAAGCCAGTTGCCGCGCTGGGCATGGAACCGATGAGACTGGTAGGAGTAGCCGACATCTAGCGCCTGAGCCGCGGTAAAGAAGCCGCGCTGCTTGCTGGCAATCCTCCAGAGAGTGTCCCGGGTGTCGGTACGGTCTCTGAGCACAGCACTAGCCTAGCATCATGAATCCTCAAACTTGATTTTAGTTTTCCACTCACCGATGACGCCAAACTAAAACTAATATCTACCTAAATCTGGACAAACTGCCTAGTCATGCAGTGGTTTCGCGTGCGGGTTCGCCCCCGCAGCCCGTATGGCGACGAACCGTCGACGGTGCTGAGCGGGCCGACCACGCTGCCGCCGCCCTATGGTCGGACGAACGAAAGTCCTCGGCCAGCTCAGTGGGCTGACCGAGGACGCGCGATCCGACTCGCCTACGCAACCTCGAACAGGTGCTTCCCCAGCTCGTCGATCGCCGAGTGCAGTTTCTGAGCGTCGCCGAACCGTGCGGCCAGTTCGGTGACGCTGCCCATGCCGGTGAACGGAGGCACCTGCAGCGTCTGAGCGGAAAGCTCAGTGGAGCCGTACTCCACGAACTTGAGCAGCATGGCGTCGAGCACCTGCTGGGCCTCTGGGGCGAACGACGCGAAGAACTCCCGTTGCTCCCGGCGAACCCTGACTACCCGCTCCTCGCGGCTGACCAACGGAAGTCCCCAGGCCGCGTTCAATAGTAGATCTACTGGGTCTACGTCCGGATTTTGGAGCTTGGCGGCAAGCTCCTCCACCTCGATGTCTGCCTTGGCCAATGCGTCCACCAGTACCCGACGGCTTCGCGCGCTGGCCCACTGCGCGCGAAGCTGTCCGGGCTCCAGATTGAGCTCCAGGACCCGATCGTGCACCCATTGCCGATAAGTGATCAGCTTCATAGTGCGACCGTCGGAATCAAGCTGAAAGTGAGCCTCGCCCCACTTGAAGACCTCGACCCCATTGACGACGAACCGCTTGCCACCTGCTCGAATCTGGTCGACTCGATCCGGGTCGTCCACGATGCTGCCGGAGGTGGCGGAGCTCTCGGGAGGCAGCTCTCCACCTTCCTCCTCCTCGTAGCCAGGATCCGGTTCGGCAACCTCTTCCTCGACTTCCGAGCCAGCGGTCTCGGTCGGTTCAGGGGTGAGAAGATGGCCTTGCTCGTCGACGGTGTCCCGCCGCACATGCAGCGGCGGTCCGTCGAAATCGGGGTCGTTGAAGAGCACCGTCGCTTCCACGAAGTCGATGATGTCGAACGAACCCTTGCCTGCCTCCAGGCACAGCCGAGTACCACGCCCGATCGTCTGCTTGAACTCTGGCATGGAAATGATCCGGCGGAGTAGAACGATATTGCGAACCGAGGGCATATCAACGCCAGTGGTCAGTAGCTTCGAAGTGACCGCGATCACCGGTTCCTCGGTGTCCTGCTTGCGGAACTCATCAAGCTTGGCCTTGCCATGCGGACCGTCCGCATCAACGATGCGGAAGACATAGTCGGGGTACTGGCGGACTAGGTCGGCATTGGCGTTATGGAGGGCCATGCGCATGCGGTGGGCATGGTCATTGTTTTCGCAGAAGACAATCGTCTTCGCCATGGGATCGGTCGCGCGCAGATACTCGGTGAGATACTGGGCCGCCGCCTCGGTGCGCTCCAGGATGACCATGACGCGCTCATACTGCTGTGGGGTGTACAGCTTCTCGGGGATCTCGTTGCCATACTTGTCGAGCTGCCCGGGCGCCGGCTGGTAGCCGGTCATGTCGACGTTCAATCGGACCCGCCTGACACGATATGGGGCCAGGTAGCCGTCACCGATCCCATCGGCCAGAGAGTAGGTGTAGACCGGCTCGCCGAAGTACTCGTAGGTGTCCGCGTCCTTATTGCTAACCGGGGTGGCAGTGAGACCGATCTGGACGGCGGAAGAAAAGTGCTCCAGGATCGCACGCCACTTGGACTCCTCGCGTGAGCTTCCTCGATGACATTCATCGACGATCACTAGGTCGAAGTAGTCGTGGTCGTACTGCTTGAAGAGCGCCTCTTCGTCACTCTTGCCGCCATTGTCGAGTGACTGGTAGAGGGCAAAGAAGATCTTCCGCCCCCTGACAGCCTTCCCTCCGCTGATCTTATGAACGTCTTCTCCGAATGCCGGCGTGAAGTACTCATCCTTGGGCTGATCGATCAGCAGATTGCGGTCAGCAAGGTAAAGAACGCGAGGCTTGCGGTCGCCGGTCCACCGCGAATTTCGAAGTTTGGCGACGACCTGAAAAGCGACCATCGTCTTACCTGTGCCGGTGGCGAGAGTCAGCAAGATGCGCTTTTGGCCCCGGGCAATAGCGGCGAGAGTGCGGTTCACGGCGATCCGCTGGTAATAACGTGGCCGTTTGATGGAGTTGTCCCAGTTGCGCAGCGAGCGGTCGTACGGGGCGCGGATCAACTCGGCGCCGAGTGGCGTGTCCACCGTCTCCCCGACCTGATAGCGGGCCCATAGCTCGTCGGGAGAGGGGAACCGGTCAATTTCCCTCATGCCCGGGTTCTGCATGTCGATCTCGTAGATGACCTGGCCGTTGGTCGCGTAGGCAAACGGGAGTCCGAGCTTGCGGGCATACCGCTGGGCCTGCTGGATACCGTCCGCGGCGCTGATACGAGTCCGCTTGGCCTCGACCACGCCGATGGGCAAGTCGGGGCTGAGCTCAAGCACATAGTCAGCGATGAGCGGGTCGCCAGGAGCATGGCGCCGAGCGGTGGCAACGATTCTGCCGTTGTTGATCCGGTACTGAGAGCGGATCTGGTCGTCCTGCCAGCCAGCTTCTGCCAGTGCTGGCAGCACGAAGGCTTGGCAGGTCTCCTGCTCGTTCATCCCGTACGCATCGTTGGCCATGGTTAGATTCCTACCGCAGAAAGCTGACATGCGGGCCCGGTCGGCGTAATCGTGATCAGCTTTGGGTGCAACACCGAGTAGGGTCTCGATGTCGGGCGGGCGACGGTGCGATGGGCGACTGGTCCAGGTGCCGACGCTCGACTACGGCACCGGGAAGAGCCTCATGGCGCGGCAGGCGCGGCTCTTGCTGAAAGCAGCCAGCGTGGGCTGGCTGCGCGCGCTGTAGGTGCTGGCCCTGGCGATGGGGCTCCGGTCTGGTGAGCTGCCGGGACTTCACTGGTCGGCGATCGACCTGGAGCGCGGAACGCTGATCGTGCCCAGCAGCCTTCAGCGCGTGGAGGGAACCCTTCGGCTCGGGCCGAACAAGACAGCGTCCTCGCTCTGGACGCTGCCGCTCCCGCCGTTGGTCCTGGCGGCCCTCCGGAGCACCGGGAGCGGCAGGCCCAGGAACGTGTAGCGGCCGGCGACCGGTGGAAGGACACGGGGCTGGTGTTTACCAGCCGGGTGGGAACCGCGATCTAGCCGGACAACCTCCGCCGGAGTTGGTACCCGCTCCGGGATCGGCTCGGGCTCACGCTCCGGTTGGCGAGTCGGTCCGAAGCGCCGGGCCCCCTTGGAGGGGAAACGATCAAGGTGCTGCCGCACAGGATCTTCGCTGCCCATGTCTTGGCTTACGGGCGAGTCGCCCCCATGCTCCAGGTACACCGTCTCGGAATGCGTCCAGGCAGCCCAGGCGGCGTGGACACGGCGGGCGAGGCGAGGGATGAGGAGTTCGTCGAGTTGGTCGCTCGGATGGAAGGCGTACTCGCCGATCTCCACCTGGTCGACGGTGATGCGCTCGAGCTCGTCGGCGGGGAGGACGCCGCCGTCGAAGACGAAGAGGAGCTTGTCGCCCTCCGTGGGATGGGGCGCCCAGTCGGCGATGAGCAAGTGGCCGATCGGCGGGGTGATGCCGAGCTCCTCCTTGACCTCGCGGGCGGCGCCCTCGCTCGGGGTCTCGCCGGGGTGGAGGTACCCGCCCGGGATCTCCCAGCCCGGCTTGTATGTGGGCTTCACCAGGAGCACGCGGTCAGCCTCGTCGAAGAACAGCACGCCGGCGGCGGTGCGTGGCTGGGCAACGGCCTCGGGTGCGTCAAGGGTGCACGTGGGTTCGGCGCCACTCACGGATTCGGGTTTCCTCGCGTTGGGGCGCAGGCTTCGGCGCGCTGCCGCAGGCTCCGGGCGGCCGGACCGCGGGAGCGACCTGGATGACCGGGCGGCCGGGCCCACTGACTCGGGTGGCGGATTCGACGACAGTCTGGTGGGTCTCACTACGGCGTGAGGAGGAGGCGTCGCCGGATCACCCAGTACGCGGACGACCGGTTTTCCGGTAGCGAACGGCTACACCGGACGCGGTGGTGAGTTCCACCAGCTCAAGTGCGAGGTCGCACGTCGTGGGGCCATCGGTCTCGGTCAGGGCACGCTGAAAGTCGGCAACCGTCTTGGCCAGCTCCCAGGAGCTGCTCACGAAGCGGAAGCGCCCGAGTGCCGGCTTCTCGGCGAGCTTGAAGCCGATGCCGATGCTGGGCAGGGGGCCTCGACCGGACTTCGCCGCCAGCCTACGTTCCTCGATGCTTTCCGGACACCCGCACGGCTTATCGGCGTCCGCCTCCGGTGCGAGGAGCCGGGCGCCGTCGCAGTCATGGAGTACCTGGCCCTTGTAGCCGAAGAGCAGCATGCGGGCTTGGACTGCGGATGGTCCTTCAACGGTGATCCGCACCGTGTCGTAGTCGGTCAGCACCTCCAAGGAATCCTCGGCCGTCGTCTCCCATTCCACGGGCTCACCGCCAAGCAGGCTCGCGACACCTGCGGCAACGTCCGGGGAAGCCATCGTCACGCGCCATGCGTCCAGCGACTGCGGTCGGTTGTCCACCAGCCGCCCCGCCCGAAAGCGGCCGACGTAGTCCGACTGGCTCTCCGAGCCGCGGTCGGAACCCTGTCCTCTGCCTGCCACAGTCAGCAGCTCCTTCTCGCGAAAGCGACGACCCGTCAGGTTGGACGCCGAACCTCCCGGCCGGTGATGAGCGTATGCCGGGAAGGGGCAGCCTTGGCGCGGTGCGCTGTTGCTCCTCGTCCGCATGCCGCCTCCTCACATGCAGGCTGCTGCCCGTCTCGTAGCATCAGCCCACGCACAGGCGAGCTGGGCGCGGAGGTGGGCCTGGCGGGCGTGGTGGTGCTGCCGCTCCAGCCGCCAGGCGCAGAGGTGACACGCCGCGAGTGTGACGGTCTCGCCTTCGACGGTGAGTGTGCCCAACTCGGCGACTTGGGTGACTTCCTCGCACTTGAAGCAGAATCCGGTCGTCCAGGCGAAGCGGAGTCGGAACTCGGCGGGCGGGTTCCGGTTACGTCGGGGCTTCACGTTCTGTCGCTCCAGCTCGACCGAGGTAGGGGGAGGGACGTGGCGGAGGTGACGTCTCGGCGGTGGATCTCGCGCTCGATGACGAAGGCGACCTCGGGCCACGGCAGGGCCATCGGTGAGGTGAGGCTCCAGAATCCGTGGCTCGCCCGAACCAGGGTGCTGACTCCGAGAGGTGCGGCGTCGACGGGGACGGCAGAAAGGATGCGGCGGAGTACACCGCCGGCCCCTCGTGCCGCAGGGGCGATGCCGTTACCGACGAGCAGGGTCGCGGTTCGAACGGCGTCGAGCACGTCGGCGGCCACACCGGCCGTCGCGAAGCGGCCGAAGGCCAGCTCCCACCAGGGGCGACGGGTGCGGGCCCAGGCCAGGCGCTCAAGGCCGGAGCCGAGGTCCACCGCCATGCAGCTGGGATCCGCAGCGTTCCAGAGCAGGACGATGTCACCGATGGGAAGGTCCAGGTGCCGGAAGTGCACCGTGAGGCCGCAGACTTCGCGGCGTTGCCAGACGGCGTTGCGGCCATGGATGGTGAGGTGTCTGGCGTGGAGGCCGATGCCGGACAGCAGTGTGAGCCAGTGGTCGAAGATCCCGGTGAACTCGGCTGTCCGAGTGACGGGTTCGATGCGCGAGACGTTGACGAACGAGGTGAGGAATCCCTCCCTCAGGGCGCCGACGTGGTCCCGCTCGCCGGTCAGTCGGACGACCGGCTGGGGCAGGTAGCCCCGGCGGAAGACGTATGGCTTGCCGTCCTTGAGGAGGGGGTCGACTGCCTGGACGGCGGAGATCGTCAACTCGGTGTCCCGGCCCCACCGCATGGGCAGCGGTCTCGCGCGAGTGACGCCTGCCGCACGGAAGCCGCTCTCCAACTGATTCAGCAGACCGGCCCACTGGAGCGGTCGACTGGCCGGCCGGTACGGCGTCCCCTGGTCGCGGTGGCGGATCTCGAAGCGGCCGTTGGCGTCGTGCTCGATCTCCCACTGCGTGCCGAGCCCGAGGCGGTCGCTCAGGAGATCGAGCGGCCTCGACGGTGGGTTCGCGGTCAGCACGGCCTGGTCGCCAGAGCTCGGAAGTGTCGCTCGGGGTCGAACCGGCTCAGCCCGATGTCCTGCACGGTCGGCGCGTCCAGTTCCAGGCACCGCTCGATCGCAGTGGCAAGCGCCAGGGCCGCGTCCTCGTCGTCGTGCTCAGGATCGACCCTGGCGACGGCTCCGGTGCTCTCGCACAGAGCCGCCTCCGCGCAGGTGCCGTCTCGCCAGCAGAGCGCGGCGACGGGCGTGCCGGCACGCAGTGACTCCCCGAACACGGCGGCGCCGGCCTCCACGTAGCTTCGCGAGCAGGTGTAGACGTAGACCGAGGCGTCGGAGAAGGCGGCCGTTTTGGCCGCCCCTCCGACTTCGCCGACCCAGCTGACGTGATCAGCCACGAAGAGTGCCTGGTGACGGCGCACGTAGTCGTTGTCGAAGACAGGTCCGACGATGTGTATCCGCCGGCCGAGCAGTTGGGCCGCGCGTACCGCGAGGTGCGGCGACTTCTCCTCGTCGATCCGGCCGAGCCAGACGAGGTCGCGGCCGGGCCGGGCGGGAGGTTCGGCTTCACCGAGCCCGAGGTGGACCGCGTGCTCCAGCACCGGCGTGTGGGCGGCGTACAGCCCTGCCATCTCGGGCGAGTAGCAGTACAGCCGGGAGCGCTTCGCGTCGAAGGCGTCGGCGGCGTGCCGGAAGACCGGCGAGTGCTGGAAGGTCGCGACGTCGCAGTCGAGATCGGCCCAGACCCGACGCCACTCGGGGAGCGATGGGTACTCGTGTCCGACCACGAGCAGGTCGTAGCCGGTGGAACGCAGGTCACGAGTTTGCCGGGTACCCGGCTGGAGGTCTTCGAGGCGGATCGGACGGGTGGTCCAGTCCGCTCCGAGGTCGGTCCTCCAGCCGGGGCCGAGGAGGTGTACGTCGGCGCCTGCGGCTCGGGCGCCTTCCGCCACTGCCCAGAGCCAGCGTTCGATCCCGCCGTAGCCGACGGGCGGGAAGGTGTAGCTGCTGGGGAAGTCGCAGATGCCGACTAACACTTATGCCTCCGTTGTTCCGTCCGCCGAGATCCGGCGGAATCCGAGGTAGGGCACCAGGGCCTCGGGCAGGACGATGGAGCCGTCCTGCTGCTGGCACTGTTCGAGAAGGGCGGCCAGGGTGCGGCCGATGGGCAGCCCGGAGCCGTTGAGGGTGGCGACGGGCTTGGTCTTGCCGTGCTCGTCCCGGGTGCGGATGCCTGCGCGGCGTGCCTGGAAGGTGCCGCAGTCCGAGACGGAGGAGATCTCGCGGTAGGTCTGCTGGCTGGGCAGCCAGACCTCGATGTCGTAGGTGATCTGGGCGGAGAAGCCGAGGTCGCCGGCGGCGAGCTGGACGACCCGGTAGGCGAGCCCCAGCTCCTTGAGGCAGGCTTCGGCGTGGCTGAGCATCTTCTCCAGCTCGGCCTGGGAGTCCTCGGGGTCGCAGATGCGGACCATCTCGACCTTGGAGAACTGGTGCTGGCGCAGGATGCCGCGGGTGTCCCGGCCGTAGGAGCCGGCCTCCGAGCGGAAGCACGGGGTGTGCGCGGTGAGGGCCAGGGGGAGTTCGGCGGGCGGGATGATCTCGTCCGCGTAGAGGTTGGTGAGCGGGACCTCGGCGGTCGGGATCAGGAAGAGCTCGCGCTCGCCCATGCCGGTGGCGAAGAGATCCTCCTCGAACTTCGGGAGCTGGCCGGTGCCGGTCATCGTCTGCCGGGTGACGAGGTACGGGACCGCGTGCTCGACGTAGCCGTGCCGCTTGGTGTGCAGGTCCAGGAAGAGCGTCGCCAGGGCGCGCTCGATGGCGGCGCCGGCATCGCGCGAGACGCTGAACCGGGAGCCGGAGAGCTTGCTGGCACGGGCGAAGTCGAGGATGCCGAGGGCCTCGCCGAGGTCCACATGGTCCTTCGGTTCGAACGAGAAGGACGGCGGCGCGCCGAAGCGACGGATCTCGACTGCGTGCTCGTCCGAGTCGCCCTCGGGGGTGCTGTCGAGCGGCAGGTTGGGAATGGTCAGCAGGAAGTCGCGCAACTCCTGCTGCACCTGCTCCTGCTCCGCCTCGGCCGACCGGATCTGTTCCTTGAGGTCTCGGGCCCGGTCCTTCAGCGTCTCGGTGTCGCCGCCCTGGCGGGCCGCCTGCTGGACCTCCTGGGCGACCCGCTTCGACTCGGCCCGCAGCTCGTCCACGCGAGTGATGAGCTGGGATCGGCTGGACTGAAGAGACTCCAACGCAGAGAGATCCAGGGTGTAGCCGCGGCGGGCGAGGCGGCGGACCGCCTCGGAGCCCATCTCGATGAGGGCGCGGGGATCATGCATGGGAGTTCGTCTCCTCCAGCTGGACAGATGGTCCACCGAAGGTAGCAAGCGTGCGCCGGTCTTCTGGCCGGGATGACCATCCGCCCGCTGCGGCGGTCTCCTGTTCCTCCGCATCCAGGACGTCGAGCAGGGACGCGGTGAGGTCTTCGAGTTCGCGGTCCTCGATCCTGACCAGGTACAGGCAGGGAACCTCGTCGAAGAAGATCGGCATGGCCCGCCCGGGGGCGTCGTGCGCGGCCCGTCTGTGCCACCGCAGCACGGAGGCCAGCAGCCCGTGCGCGACGACCGTCCGAGGCGAGGGCAGCTGGAGTGCGCTCCGGAGGCCGGCAAGCATCCTGCGGATGGCCTCGCGCTGGGACTCGGCGGCCCCGGGCGGGTTCTCCCATGGTCCGGCGGCGACGAGCCAGCGCGCGTACTCCGTGAAGGGGCCGCCTTCGAACTGCCCGTAGTCGACTTCATTGAGGGCGGGCTCGACCCTGACGGGCTGATCGGCATCGCCCATCAGCAGGCGTGCTGTCTCACCCGTCCGGGCGAACGCCGAGGTGAGCCAGATCTTCGGTTGAACGGCAGTGATCACGCCGCTACCGGTCCGGCAGGCGACGCGTCCTGCCGGATCCAGCGGAAGATCGACAGTCGGGTCGCCGTTGACCCGGTGAGCCGCGCTGTAGTGGGTACTGGAATGGCGCAGGAGGTAGGTGGTCACGTCTGGCCGTCCTTCTCCGGCACCGCAGTGAGATCGAGGTCGCCGGCCAGCCCTGCGATTACCCGCTCCATCACGGAGGCGCGGTGGTCTCCCACCTCGCGGTAGTAGAGGAGCCCGTCCACGCAGAGCGCGAGGCTCCAGTGGCGTAGCCGCCGCGGGTCGAGGCCGGCGGTGGTGACGGCGATCTCGAAGCGGTCCCGGGTGTGGGTGCCCAGGTCGTAGTAGACGGTCCAGAACGCCCAGTCGAAGACCTCGTCGCCGACCATCGGCAGGGGGTCCGCCAGGACTGGCTTCCGTCGGTCGTCGAAGAGGACGTTCTCGCGGTAGACGTCCGCGTGAAGAACCGATGCCCGTGCCGCGTCCGGGTGCAGTCCGGTGACCAAGCGCTCGCCGAGTCTCGCCCAGTCGACCTCCAGCTGGGGGCGTTGCGCCGCCAGGCGTCGGTGGACTCGCGGGACCAACTCGCATTCGAGGAAGTCGTGGAGGCTGGGAAGTGCTGCGGCTGTGGTGTTCGTGCCTCGGCCGAGGCGATGCAGTTGCCGCAGGGCGGTGGCCACCGCCTCGTACTCGTGCGTCTCCGGTCCGACGGAACCTCCGGGTACGGCTGCCACCATCTCCAGGGCGGCGACGCCGAGGTCGTCCGCGTTTTCGAGCACCCTGACGGCCGGCCCGGCCGCCCAGATTCCCAGCGCGATCATCTCGTTGCGGTAGCGGCTGTGGTCGGGCCATGCCTTCAACAGGACCTCGCGCCCGCTGATTCGCTCGCGCGCCACCATCAACAAGGAGGCGTGGCCGACGTCGTGGTAGCCGTCGGGGGTCAACTGCCAGCGGCGTGCGGCTTCGTCGAGGAGCTCGGGGGCGCGGGCCAGCCACCCGTGCACCTCCGGACCGTAGTGCTCCCGGAGCCGCTGCCAGGCGCTGCGCGGGGGCAGGAGCGTGGGCGATCCGGTGTGCATCAGCTGAGCCGGACGCCGTGGTGGACCAGCTCGGCGGTGAGCTCCGGGAAGCCCCCGAGGGCCAGGGCGACCTGGGCTTGTACCTTCTCGATCTCCGGGTCCTCGGCCGCGAGCCGGACCAAGACCTTCCAGGGCTGGTCGAGCCGGTGGCCGGTCGCGCTGACGAGGTGGACCTCGGCGTAGCTGCCGGTCTCGTCGTACAGGCGCTGGGCGAGGCGAGTGGCTGCGAGGTTGTAGAGCTTCCCGACGTGGTAGACGGGGTTCTTGCCGCTGGCCCCTTCCAGGTTCATCGGGCGGAGCGGGGTGATGAGACCGTTGACCCGGTTGCCGCGGCCGACGACGCCCTCGTCGCCCGACTCGATGGAGCTGCCGGTGTAGGTCAGGTAGAGCTCATCCTTCTCAGGGACGTCACGGGCGTTGAGGAGGAAGGTGATCTCGACACCGGGGAGGTTCTGCTCGGCGAACCGGGCGCACTCGGCCAGGACCTCCTCCTTGTTGGCGAGGTACGAGGCCCGGTCGGGCACGTGCTCGGACTTCTGCGGGACGCACAGGATGGCCTCGGCCTTGGCGCCGTCGAAGTGCCCCATCAGCTTCACGTCGGATCCGCACCAGGGGTTCGCCCGGGTGAACTCGCTGACTCCAGACAGGTGGTTGACGAGTGCGTGGGCGAACTGCTCGAACGGGGCCATCGGGGCCCAGCCGGTGCCGAGCGAGGTGTCGTTGGCGATCAGGGTGTGGCGCTCGCGCAGGTCGTCAACTGAGCGGGGCGCGAACCAGCGCGACCGGTCGGTGCCGCTCTCATCGGTGACCACCGCGCCGGGGCTGGGGTTGCTGGTGATGTTGAAGACCAGGTCGAGGTGGCCGGCGATCTCGGGCAGCCGGTCGTGGAAGAAGGCCAGGACGGCCTGCTCGACCAACTCCCGCACCGGGATGTCCTCGCCGCCGCAGGCGTACGCGGCCCGGCCGTTGACCAGGACCTTCACCGGAGCCGTCATCCGGCCGGCGCCGTAGCGGACCTCGCAGGAGCCGCCGAGCAGGGCGAGCTTGTCGAAGTTGTGGTGGAGCACGGCGCCGAAGCGGTCGAGCGTGTAGCGGCTGTACGCGCGAGAGAGCTCCTCGGCCAGGTGGTCGGCGAGGGTGTCGGGGTGGCCGAGTCCCTTGCGTTCCAGCAGGACGAGGTCGGTGGGGAGCGGACGCCCGGTCTCGATGGTGATGCTGCTGTGCTCCACGGTCGTGCTGACTCGCTGCATGGCGATCTCCTCTTCCGTCGGTCCGGCTACGGCGGCAGCCCGCGGGGGGCGTTCGACGCGTAGTTGTGCCGAACACCTGCACGTCAGGCTCGTAGCGGTGTGTAATGGGCGCTTAGCGCTCGGAAACATTCAGCCCTGCCGGTGAACGGCCCGACCAGTACCGGCATTCGGACAGCGACCGCTGTCCACAAGAGACGCCCTGGGGGATCAAGTGCCGCGACCACTCAAGCCTCTGGACCCCACCCGGTCTGCGGCCCACTGGTTCGGTGCGGAACTTCAGTACTGGCGAAAGCTCAGGGGGCTGAGCCAGGACAGGCTCGGGCAGTTGGTCCACCTGAGTGGGGACCTGATCAGCAAGATCGAGCGGGCGGAGCGGCCCTGCAAGCTCCACCACGCCCAGGCGTTAGACGCGGTCTTGGACACCGGCGGAGTGCTCGCGCGAAGCGTCGTGCTGGCCGCGGCTGAATTGGACAACCGCTCAGAGGTAATGGACAAACGGCGCAACGGGGCCGTCAAGCCTCCCCGAAGGGAGGTGCTCGGGGGCACGCTGGAAATGCCACCGCCAGCCTCCGAGTGGAATGAGTCCGACCCCGTGGAACGACGCAACTTCCTTGCCGTGACGAGTGCAGCTCTCGCCGCCGGCCCTCTGGCCCAGCTCCTGACCTCCACCCCAGCCGCCGCGGTACCCGCAGTTGTCCGGCCCGCCGACGTCGAGCAGATCCGCACCGCAGCGACCACACTGCGCAGCTGGGACAACCTATACGGCGGTGCCGGCGTCGTCCGTGACACGGCGCTCGCCCAACTGCGCTGGGCGGCAGGTCTCCTGAAGAGTCGCTGCCCCGCTCCGTTGCGGGCTGAACTGTTCGGAGCCGTCAGCCGCCTGGCGACCGTGGTCGGCGCCTCGGCCTTCGACGCCTTCGCCCACGAAGACGCCCGCCGGCTCTTCGCCTTCGCCACCTCGTGCGCCGAGGAAGTGGACAACTGGCCGCTACGCGCCATCTCCTACAACCTCCGCTCCCGCCAAGCGATCTGGTGCGGAGATCCCGATGCCGGTCTCACCTTCGCCGAACTCGGCCTGGCCCGCGCCGACCGACTCTCCCCCGCGGAGCAGTCCATGCTCCACAACGCTCGCGCGCGGGCCCTGGCCAAGATGGGACGAGCCCAGCAGACCCTGGCCGCGATCGGCGCGTCCGACAACTCGTACACCTCGATCACCCCGGCCACCGAGGGGCCGTGGATGACGTACTACGACGGCGCCCAGCACCACGGCGACACCGGCCACGCCTTGTTCGACCTCGCCCTCGCCGGCCATCCGCCGCAGGAAGCCCTCCGGCGACTCCAGGCAGCGGCCGACGGCCACGGCGACGGATTCGCCAGATCCCGCGCGTTCTCCCGAACCAAGCTCGCCACGCTCCAGATGGCTGCCGGTGACCCTGAGCAGGCGTTGGCCGAGGGCCGGACCGCCCTCGCCGAGGTCAGCGACCTCCGCTCGCTGCGTGCCAACCACGAACTGGCTGAACTCGGCCGGGTCGCCCATCGCCACCGCAACCTCGGCGACATCCGGGACCTGCGGGAACAGATCGCCGATACGGTGGCAGCGTGAGCAACATCGAGGACTCCCACTCCCTACTGCTCAAGGCGTGCGCGACAGTGGGCCTGTCCGCAGCGGGAGCCGAACCGATCCGGATCGGGGAGAACGCGCTGTGGCGATTGCCGCTGGGGATCGTGGCTCGCATCAGCCGCCCCGGGCAGTCGGCTGCCGCCGGGCGCGAACTGGCGGTCGCACGCTGGCTGCGCGACTACGGGGTTCCTGCGGTTCGCCCGCTCGAGCACCTGCGGGAGCCAGTGGATGTCGACGACAACCCGGTGACCTTCTGGCACGAGCTGCCCCAGCACCGGCCAGGAACCGCTGCCGACATCGCGCCGCTCCTGCGGCGTGTCCACAAGCTTGCCGTTCCTGACTTCCCGTTGGGCCAGCTGGACCCGTTCGTTCGGCTGGCCGCCAGGATCGACGGGGCCGCCACCCTCGACGACACACAGCGGCAGTGGCTGCGGGACCGCTTGGCAGAGCTCCAGGCGGCGTGGCGGAGCCTCCCGCCTGGTCTGCCTGCGAGCGTCATTCACGGTGATGCCTGGCGCGGCAACGTGGCGGTCACACCGACCACCACCTACCTGCTCGACTTCGAACGAACCTCCCTCGGGCCTCCCGAGTGGGACCTCACCGCTACCGCGGTCGGCTACGGCACCTTCGGCACCGTTTCGGACAGCGAGTACACCGCCTTCTGCGAGGCGTACGGTGCGGACGTGATGACCTGGGCCGGCTACCCGGTACTGCGGAGTATCCGTGAGCTCCGGGTCACCTGCTTCGCTCTCCAGCACGCGGCAGCCGATCCGGCTCGACACCGGACGGAAGCTCATTACCGCCTCTCCTGCCTGCAAGGGCAGAACGGTCCACGCCCGTGGGGTTGGACAGCTGTCAGCTGAGACGTCGATGAGAGGGACGAGCCCGACCGTGATGACTGCACCCGTGATCCGCAGTGATGTCCCCGGATCCTTCGCTTGGGGTGTCTTCCACGAGCGGCACCCGAAGCTCGTCCAGCAGGTGCTCGATGCACTGCCGTACGGGCCGTGCGAGCGGGCCGCGGTCGAGGAGCTCCTCGCCGAGAGCACCGGCGGTGTGCTGCAACCGGTGAGCACCAGTGCCCACGACCACCAGCAGTGGCTGGAGTGGGGCGAGGACCTGTTCGGACGGCCGTGGGGCGAGGCGCCGTTCCTGTGGGCCGAGAGCTACTTCTACCGCAGGCTGCTCGAAGCCACCGGCTACTTCCGGCCCGGCACTTGGCAGGGCATCGACCCGTTTGCACCGTTCAAGGACGTCGAACTCGCCGGCCCGGCCGTCGACGCCGAGCTGGCGGCCCTCGGCGACCTGCCCTCGGACTTCACCGACAAGCGAGCTGCCGCGCTTCTCTCCTCGGCGCTCTGGGGCAACCGCGCCGACCTGAGCTTCCAGATCACGGCGGAGGCCGGAGGGTCGATCGCCTCCGACCTGGTGGCCGACGACAGCGAGTCGCTCTTGGCCGAGCTGGAGCGGGCCGAAGGCGGGCGTGTCTGCATCATCGCGGACAACGCCGGCCGGGAGCTCCTGCCGGACCTGGTGCTGGTCGACCATCTGCTGGCTTCCGGCTTGGCGGCGCAGGTCGTCGTGTACGTGAAGCCGCAGCCGTACTACGTGTCGGACGCGACGATGGCCGATGTTCTCGCCACCGTCCAGCGCCTGCGCACCGCCACCAGTGCGGCTGCCGTGACGATCGGCGAACGGCTGTGGCGAGCGATGAACAGCGGCGCGCTCGTGGTCCGCACGCACCCGTTCTTCTGCGCGCCGCTGCCGTTCCACGACATGCCGGCCGACCTCCGGTCCGAGTTCGTCGGTGCAGCGATGACGATCCTCAAGGGTGACCTCAACTATCGTCGGCTGGTGGGCGATCAGCTGTGGCCGCCCACCACTTCGTTCACCGAGGTGGCCAGCCACTTCCCCTCAGCCGTCACGGCGTTGCGGACGCTGAAGTCGGACGTGATCGTCGGCGTCGACGCTGCCGTCGTCGCTCAGCTCGACAGCGCCGGGACGGCGTGGCGCACCAACGGCCGCCACGCCGTGATCCAGGTCGACCTCCGCCGGTAGCCGAAGCGCCGCCCGTGTGCCCCGCTGTCCTCGCTCGTCCGGGCGTGACGCGGCAAGCGTCGGAGGTGAACAGCGGCGGGTGCGGCGTGGACCTCAGTCCAGGTTCCAGGTCGTTCCGGCGAGGAGTCCGTCGAAGGCGAGGGCTCTCATGGCGGTGTCGAAGTCGTCCCATTCGTGCTCGGGTTCGACGTAGTGCTGGTCGAAGTCGGTCCGGGTGAGGTCGGGCTCGCGCCATTCGTGGGCGCAGCGGCAGCGGACGAAGATCTGGTGGTGGACGGCGAGGAGGAGCCAGTCGCGGCGGGCGCCACAGGCGGTGCAGGTGATGGCGATGCCGCGCGGGTTGAGCTCGGCGGGGTGCGGGACGGCGCGGATGACGGCACGCGCGGGTTCGGGGGCGGGGTTGTAGAAGTCGTGGTCGTAGTCGGTCATGCGGTCCCTTCGGGTCGGCAGCGGGGCAGCAAGGGACCATACGACGTGCGCTGCCGGAATGGATCCCTCCCTGCGAGAAGGACATCGAATCGACACCGCCGCCTTGCTGCACGGTAGTTGTGGCGATCCGGCCGCCGGGTTTCCTCGGGAAGTCCCGGCGGTCTGCTTCGTTGGCTGGGTCCTGCTTTCGGCGGCTGACGGGTGACCTGTACTTGGCGGGATCGGTGGGTGGGGGCTGGTGGGCGGGTACGGAGGCTCCGTACCCGCCCACCTGGGTTGGTCAGCGCGTCCGGCGTACCTGGTCGGGTGCAACCGGCGCCGGCGGTGTGATGAGCGGGGCAGACGGTGTGCCGGCGGTGCGGCTGGTGGTGCGGGCGCGGGCTGCCCTGGTGCGCAGTTCGTCGGGGGTTGCGGCCGGTGCGGGGGTGGGGAGGCCCGCGTCGCGGCGGATGCGCCAGGTGAGGACGGCGGCGGGTGAGTCGGCGGTGGCGAGTTCGCGGCGCCCGGCGGCGTTGGTGAGCAGGGCGGCCGGGTCGTGGCCGGCGGCCTCGGCCTGGGCGAGGGTGGCGGCGAGTGCTGCCCAGTTCTCCTCGGTGAGGAGGCGGGTGGCCTGGTCGGCGGGCAGGGTGCGGCGGACGGCGTCGGCCTGCCGGTCGTGGTCGGGCTTTGGGAGGAGTCGGCCTTCGAGGGTGAGGTGGGCGATCGGCTTGGCCGCGTGCCGGGTGTAGGCGGCGCGCAGGTGTTGGGCGGCGGTTTGGGCGGCGTCGGCCTGGTGGCGGTGGCCTTGGGCGGCGTGCCACTTGGCGATCACGATGGCGAGCAGGACGAGGCTGGTCAGGGCCGTGGCGGCGGCCGTGCCGTCCTCGCCCCGGCCGGTGGCGGGTCCGGCGTGGAGGAGTTCGCGGGCGGCGGAGCGCATCGCGCGCAGGTCGGCGCCAGCGGCGCGGGTGTGGGCGGTGCGGGTGCACTCCAGGGCCCGTGCGGCCTGGTGGAGTTCCTTCCTGCTGAGGGTGGGGCTGGTGGCGGCGAGCGTGTCGAGGACTTCGAGGCCGCCCCGGATCACCGCTTCCGCGCGGGCGACGTCCTGGTCGTCGTCGAAGGCCGGGTAGGCGCGTTCGATGGTGGTGCTGGCCCGGTTGCGCCCGTCAGCTGGCCAGGTGCGGGGGTCGGGCGTGGGGAAGGCGGGTTCGTCGACGCCGAGGGCGAAGCGTGCCTGGATCTTCGGCTGGGTGAGGTCGGAGGCGAGCTTGCTGCCGGAGAACCAGATTGGCCCGCTCTCGCCGCTGGCGGGGAGGGCGAACTTGTAGCCGGTCACGTCGCCGGAGGGTGCGCGGCGCACGGCGAGGAGCACGCCCTTCGCGGTGAGTCGGGCGGTGAACTCCTCCTCGTCCGCGGCCCCGGCCAGGGCCTGGCGTACGGCGGTTCGCAGGCGGTCGCGGTCGGTGCCCTCCTGGCCGAGGCGCTGGGCCTTGTGCAACTCCGCGCCCTTGGCGCGCTTGGGGATCGCATCCCGGTACTCACGGGTGCGAGTGTCGGAGAGGTCCTTGAGTTTGTACTCGCGTTCGATCTTCGTGAGTTCGGTCTCGACGCGGTACTGGTCGCTGCGTAGGCGGGCCTGCGTGAGGTCCGCCCGGACAACGGTCGCGAGGATGTGGATGTGGTCGTCGGCGTGGCGCACGGCGATCCAGCGGCAGCCGTTCGGGTCGCCTTCGGGCGCGATCCCCGAGGCGGCCACAATCCGGCGGGCGATGGTGCCCCATTCCTCGTCGCTGAGGATGCGGTCGGTCGGGTCGGCGCGCACGGGCCGGTGGTAGACGTGCTGGGTGACCGGCTTGCCGTAGCGGACGACGTGCAGGTCGAGCGCGTCGCGGAGCTGGACCAGGGTGGCATCTGGGTCGCCTGGGTCGCGGCCGGGGTCGGGGACGAAGCCGCCCCAGGACGCGACGATGTGCGGGTCGGTGTGCGCGTTGGCCTTGCCGGGACCGAAGAGGTACTTGAGCGCGCCGTGCGTCTTGGACCCGCGTATGGGCTTGCTGATCATCGGCGCTTCGCCTTCGCCAGGCGCATGGCCGACGCGTCGACCTCCGCGACGGCCGCCCGGACCTTGGCGACCAGGGCCAGGGCCCTGTCGAGGACGGCTGCCGCAGGTCCCGGTTCGACGGCGATGCCGGCGTTGAGCCGGTAGGCGATCTGGTTGGCGTTGTTGCCGACCGGCGCCAGCTGGCCGCGTGCCGCGTCGAGCGCCACGATGGCCCGCTCCAACTGCTCGTCGCGGGTGGTGATGCCGGCGAAGTCGTCGGCCAGCGCCTTGCGCTCCAGGTAGGCGGCAACGTTCAGTTCGGCTGCGGCGGCCAGCTGCTCGATACGCGCTTTCTGGGCTTCGGTGCAGCGGAAGCCGACCTTCTTCGGCAAGGGGTTCTCGGGGTCACGGCGGCGACGCTTTGGGGCGCGCCGTACGCGGCGGGCGGCGCTCGCGGAAGAGCTGGCATCGGGGAGCGTCAGCACGTCGGCGGTGGGCTCGGACGGCGTGTTGGTGGGCTTCTCCTGCTTCGCCGCGCCCTCGCGGTGAAGCTCCGGTGCTGCCGCCCTCGGCAGCACCGGCTCGTCCACGCCCCCCTGGGCGGGGACGTCCGCGTGCGTGGCCCCGTAGGGGCCCCGTACGCACTCGCTTGCTCCGCCAGGGGCAGGGAGGTGGTCAACTCCGTTGCGGTCCTGGGAGTTTACAGGCTTCCCGAGCAGGCTGTGCAGGGTTCGTCGGACGGGGTTCAAGCGTGTCGTTCCTCGGTGGCGGCTGGCGATTCGGGCTGGTCGGTGTCTGGGTGGGCAGTGTCCGGGTGGTTGCCGGTTTGGCCATGCCGGATTTCACAGGTATGGGCGGCGTGTCAGGCACGGCCTTCCCGGAATCGGAAGCGGCGTGGGAATGGTGTCCGCGGTGCGAGTCGGGTCCGGCCGGGTGCAGTGCCCTGGCGGCGGTGGCCTTCTGCCGACTGCGGGGGTGGGTCGGCAGAAGTCGGTGTCCGGCTGACCGACCGGGCCGGTCAGCCGGACACCAGGGCCGGTCAGCCAGCCTCGGGGCGGGGAGGGTTCTGTTCGTCGGCTTGCTCCTCGCGGAGCCTTCGCATCAGCTCGGTGAGGCGGGTACTGCCGAGCGGAAGGCCGGCGTCGCGGACAGCCTGTTCGACGATCGCGCGGGTGAGTCGGCCCTCGGCAGCGACCGCTGCGCGGCCCACCTCCAGCAGCCGCTCCATCGGCGCGCCCGGCGGGCGCCCGGTCGGCCTGCCCTTCGCATCGGAGGCGCCTTCGCCGGTGCGGCTCTCGTCCGCGGGGTCGGCGGCATCCGTCTGGTGATCCGGATCGCCGACCGGCTGGTCGTCGTGGACTTCTGCCGGTTCGGGGTCGGGCAGCGCGTCGCGCCACTCGGTGGGCAGAAGTCCGGCGGCGGACATCAACGTCAGGAGCGCGGTCTCGTCGCTGCGGTCCCCGGCCTGTGCCGGTCGAAGTGCCGGTTCGCGGTCAGCGGTCACCGGACCGGCAGAAGCCTCGATGATCGGAAGGGCGTTCTGCTGGGCGGGAGCGGCTGGGGTGTCGTGGCCGTGGCGGGCGATGAGGATGTAGAGGTGGACGGCGCCGCCGAGGGCGAGCGGGGCGAGGGTGGACAGGATGCCGACGACGGTGTCGGTGAGCTTCAGCCCGCTGCCGGTGGTGGGCAGTTGGGTGAGGCGGACGGCGTGCAGGGCGTTGGCCCAGACGCTGGTGGCGGTCGCTGTGGCGAAGAGCGTCCAGGTGTAGGCGCGGGCGGGCCAGCGGGCGTCGCGCAGGACGAGCAGGGCGCGGACGCCGTAGGCGATGAAGCCGTCGATGATGAGCGGGAACAGGTAGGTGAGCGGGCCGCGCACGTGGGTCGCGCCGGCCATCTGCCGCAGTGCGTCGTAGGACAGGACGAACCCGAGGACGCCGAGCAGACCGACGGCGAGGCGGTCCCAGATGGTGGCCCGAGCAGACGGGGTGCGGGCAGGAGGTATCGCAATGGTGGTCAAGGGTGGTGCTCCAGGGGTGGCCTCGCCGCAGGCGGGCATGGCGAAGCGGCGAGGCGAGGGGCGGGGTGAAGTTCGGGGAAGGCCGGCGCGCTGACCGGGCGGCGCTGAGCGCCAGCGCCGGTCAGGCGACGCGTAGCCTGCGGCGGTCGGTGTCGGTGAGGATGGCGCGTTCGCACATCTCGGCGAGGCGGGAGGCGGTGCGGTCGCCGAGGGCGTTCTTGATATCGCCGGGCGCCAGGTTGGTGGTGAAGATCGTCGGGAGCAGGTGCTCGTAGCGGTGGTCGACCAGCCGCAGGGTGAGCTCCTCGGTCCACTCGGACGCCTTGGCGGCCCCGAGGTCGTCGAGGACCAGCAGGGGACAGGTCATCAGATCGCGCATTTCCCGCTCGCTGTCCGTGCCCTGGCGTGGCCGCTGGGAGGCGTACAGCTCGGTGGCGGTGAGCTTGTTCCAGCGCAGGCGCACCCCGGCCTTCAGCAGGTTGCGGATCGCTCCGTACGCCTGGTGGGTCTTGCCCGAGCCGGTGGGTCCGGCGATCAGGAGCGAGGGCCCCTGGGCGATGCCCAGGGTGCCGCCGGGGCCGGGTCGGCAGGCCAGGGTGACCTGCTGGACCCAGGTCGTGACCTCGGGGTGGTCGGCTTCGGCGAGGCGGTAGCGCGGCGGGATGCGCTGGTCGGCGAGCTCCAGCGCGGTGGAGGGCTGCTCGGTGTCGGGCAGCGGCCGGTCGGGGTCGATGCCCTTGGCGGCCAGCATCCGTTCCAGGCGCAGGACGGCGCCGGAGGCCGGCTGCGGGTCGCGACCGTCGGTGCGGCGGGGGTTGGGCAGGCTGGTCACAGGTCCCCCTCGTAGTAGTCGCGGGCGTCGGCCGGGTTGGCGAAGGGCCGGTACGGGGACCGGGCAGCGCTCTGCCCGGCGCGGGACACCCCGGCGGGCTGGGCGTTGATCGCCTCGTGGACCATGCTCGGCAGCATGCTCGGGCTCATCGGCTTCGCCGCGTACAGCCGCAGCCCGGCGCGGATGTCGTCGTCGCTGGTGCCGCCGTCGAGCAGGTCCTTGATGACCTTGCCGAGGTGCCCCCGCACGTTGGCCGGTACAGGCTTCGGGCAGGCGGCGACGTACTCGGCCACCAGGTCGCCCGCGTTCACCGGCGGCTTGCCGGTGGGCGTGCCGACCAGGACCGGGCCGTCCCGGTCAGGCGCTGCCGACGAGGGTGCCGGAGTGGGCGCGGCGCCGCCGCCCCCTTTACTGATCGTTTCAAAATGAGTTCAGCTCAGGGGCTTGGCAGTTGATGTGTTCGGGCGGCAGAGTGCTCCACGTGTCGGATGATCTTGTGCCTGATGACCTGTGGGAGCGGGTGGCTCCGCTGCTGCCGCCACGTCCGCCGCGACGCCACCGCTACCCCGGCCGGCTCCCCGCGGACGACCGTGCTGCTCTGCGCGGCATCGTGTACGTGCTGTGCAAGAGCGTGAGCTGGCGGGA